>DATEKZ010000059.1:0-15113 GCA_035277185.1 Verrucomicrobiia bacterium | reverse complement strand
AATCTGCCGTAGCGCAGGTTTCCAACCTGCGCGGCGCTGCGAGAACTCGAACACCTGGCCGATTACCAATCGGTCCCGCCCCCGCCGAAGCAGACTACAAGTCTAGGCAACAGGACGGAGGCGAATCGGCGCATTCGGTCGCGCGTTTCCCCCTCACCCCGGCCCTCTCCCTTGGGGAGAGGGAGAATCGTTCACCAGTCGTCGAGGATGTGGACACGTCTCGATACGCGCCGGTTCTTCTCGCAGTACTGACTATGCGCGGAGGCGAATCCGGTGATGGCCGAAACGTCGCGGCACACGGCTCGCTGTCCCCTCTCCCTGAGGGAGAGGGTCAGGGTGAGGGGGAACCGGTCGCACGCCAGTCAGGACCGGTCATGCTGCTGGCCCAGGCGTCCGCACAAGCCGGCGGCACAGTTTCTCTTCCGGTCAACCCGGTGCAACGCGGTCCCGCGCCTGCGGGAGCAGACGACAAGTCTGCTGCGCTGCGTCAGAAAACGCCGCCGCTTGCCGAGTCCGTCATTCAAGACATCCGCATTGAAGAAAAGTTCGCTTTGGCGACCGCGAAAATTCGCTGGCAGGCGTTGAAAGGCCAGACACTGCCCCTGTTGTTCGAGCCGGCGGTGCTGACGCGCATTGTTTACCCGACCGACGCGCTCAAGCTCGTGCCGGTTTCCGCGGACTCCAGACGCACTCAGCAATTGGTCGCACGCAAGAGCGGCGCGTTTGACGTAGAGGTGCAGTACCAGGTGCAGGTTGTCAAAAGGGACTCCGAGAGCGGCTTCGCTCTGCCAACGCAACACGGGCTGATCAATGAACTCAATCTTACCCTGGCCAATCTCGACGTTGACGCGTTCTCGCCACAGGCCGTCTCAGTCCGCCGTGAAAGCGCCGACAGCAACACGGTCGCGAGGCTGGTGCTGTCGCCGGCCAACGGCGCGTGGATCGCTTGGAAACCGCGGAGTCGGGACGTGAAGCGTGAGAAGCCGGTATTCTACGCCGAGGTTCACCAGCTTTACGTCCCTTCGGCGGGCGTGATCGAGGGCGCGCACTACGCTGCCCTGCGGCCGGCCCAGGGCGAACTGAGCGAACTGGTCTTTGATATTCCCGGCGGCGCAACGGTCACGGATGTTCTTGAGGGTAGCAGCCGACGTGAGGAGGCTCTAACTTCAAGCCCAAAATCTGATCAGAGCCTCGTTACCTCGGCTGCTACGACATCGCTGGTGTCGCTCTGGCGTTTCGATCCGGACACGCGCAAGCTGCGCGTGAATCTGAACCCGCCGCAGTCGCGTCCCTTCGTTCTCCTCATCCGGTCACAGGTGGCCACCGGAACACTGCCGTTCGAGCAATCGGTCGGTTTGGTATCCGTGGACAACGCCGCGGGCCAGATCGGTCTGCTCGGCGTGGCCACGGGAAACGAAGTGCAACTCGACACCGTGAGCGCCGATGCCTTTTCGACGATCAACCTGGAGGATTTTCCGGCCGCGCTGTCGCAATCTCTCCAGGCGCAGATTCCGGGGCTGACAGTGCGTCGCGCGTTCCGTTACGCGGACACCAAAGCCACGGCTTCGTTGAAGGCGTCGCCGGTCGAGCCGGACGTGCGGGTCGAGGCTCAGGACACACTGTCGCTCGGCGAAGACCGCACGGTGTTGGCGGCCAACAGGACCGTGGACATCACCCGCGCCGGGATATTTCGCCTGAGCTTCGTGATGCCGGAGGGATTCGACGTGGAGTCCATCACGGGCGCTGCGTTGAGTCACTGGACGGAGTTGAAAACCGACGCGGGCCGTGTGATCACGCTGAACCTGCGCGGCAAGACCGAGGGCCGCCAGCAGTTCGCCATCAGCCTGGCGGGATCCGGCGTGAAAGTGACCAACCGATGGGCGGTGCCACAGTTGGTCCTGCGCGAGGCCGGCAAACAACAGGGAACGCTCCTGATCGTCCCGGAGCAGGGGATGCAGTTGCAGGCGGCTTCGCTCGACGGGGTGTCGCAGTTGGATCCGCAACGATCCGGCATCCGACAGAAAGGGGTGCTGGCTTTCCGCATCCTCCAGACCTCGTGGGGCCTGGCGCTCAGGATCGAGCAGGTGGATCCGTGGATTCAGGTCACGAGCCTCCAACATGCGACCGTCACTGAAGCGCAGGTGAAAATCGCCGCCAACCTGCAATACCAGATCGAGAACACCGGCCTGAAGGCGTTCCACGTTTATCTTCCGACTAACTCCGACAGCGTGCGTTTCACCGGCGAACTGGTCTCCGATTTCCTGCCCCTGGCCGGCGCGGTGACCAACGGCCTGCAGCAGTGGGAAGTGAGACTGCAACGGCGCGTCATCGGCCAGTATCTGTTGCAAGCGACCTATCAAACCCTCATGCCCGAACAGGCGCCGGAGACGATGGTGCGCGGCGTGCAGGCCGCCAACGTCAATCTGCAACGCGGCTTCGTGACCGTGCAGTCCGGAGGACGCTTGCAGGTGCGCGTGGACGCGCCGCCGGACGCGCTTCAACCCACTGAACGGCAAGCCATCCCCCGCGCTCTTCAACAGAACCTGCAGGCGTCCTCAGCCAACTTCGCCTTCCGGCTCGTGGAACCCGCCTTCCAGCTCCCATTGAAGCTCGACCGTCACGAGGCGGCCAGACTCCTGCCGGCCCGCGTGAACAACATCACGTTCACCTCTGTCATTTCGGACGACGGCGTCATGCTCACGCAGGTGCGCCTGGAGATGCTCCCGGGGGACAAGCGTTTGCTTCACCTCACGCTGCCGAAGGATGCGCGTTTCTGGTTCGCGTTCGTCAACCGGAACGGCGTCTGGCCGTGGCGCGAGCAGGATCGCATTCTGATTCCCCTGGAACAGCAGTCACGGGGCGGCCGGGCGGTTCCGGTGGAACTGTTCTACAGCAGCCGGATCGGGAGTGCGGCTGCGCGCTCACTCGACCTCGAGTTGCTGGCGCCGAAGTTCGACCTGCCGCTGGAGAATATCTCGTGGCGCGTTTTTCTGAGCGAGAAATGGCACGTCAGGAACTGGACCGGCACGCTGCAATTGCACGAGGAACAGATCGTCCCGCGCGCTGCGTCGCTCGACCTTCAAACCTACCTGCAAAACGAGGCGACCTTGCAGCGCGAGAAGACGCAGGTGGCCGAGCAGATGCTTGCGCAGGGCAACACCGCCCTCGAACAAGGCGATCCGCAACAGGCCCGCCGCGCGTTCCAGGCCGCCTACGGGTTGAGCCAGGGCGACGACGCGTTCAACGAAGACGCCCGCGTGCAACTGAACAATCTGAAACTGCAACAGGCGCTGGTGGGTCTGAACGTGCGCCAGGCCGGGGTGGCCGGCGAGTCCGACGTGCTGGCCGGCAAACGCCGCGATCTGCGCGGCCGCAAGGACGGCAACTATACCCAGCAGGACGCCAAGGCCATCATCGACCGCAACACCGCGGAGGAGAATGCTGTATTCATGCGCCTGGCGCAGCGCCTGATCCAGCAGCAGGACGCCGCCGTGAGCAGCCCCGCCGCAATTCGGGCCAGCATCCCCGAGCAAGGCCGCCTGCTCACGTTCAGGCGCGCCGTCCTGGTGGATACCTGGGCGGATTTGAAGATTGGTTTGGAAGCGAGCGCGGCGAAGGTGGCGTCCCGGGGTGTGCGCCTCCTGATCCTCGCAGTCACTTTCGTGGTCCTTGCTGTGTTTGCTTGGGCAGCGCGGCTCTCTTCCGTTCGCGAGGAAACTCCTGGAGTCTGAGGAGGAGAGGAAGTAAGAGAAGTGGGATTTGGTGGAGCCGAGGGGAGTCGAACCCCTGACCTTCTCATTGCGAACGAGACGCTCTACCAACTGAGCTACGACCCCATCAAATTCTGCACCAGCATATTACGACGAATCGTTGGATAGGTAAAATTCTCGCTTCTATACTTCCCTTCTATACTGTATGTTGCGTCGTATGGAAAAGGACGCAACGACAAACGGGCAGACTCACACTCGCAAAGGTGAGTTTCACAAGGTCGGCGAGAATCTCTACCGGTATTCATCGAACGACCGTTATTATGGTGTGTTCCGAGTCAACGGCAAGCTGATTTGGAAAAGCCTAAAAACCAGCGACCGCGAAGTCGCCAAACGGAAGCTGAAGGAGGAGAAGGAAAAGCAGGGCAGGGTTGATCCTGAAGCGACGAAGCTGACGTTGTCCGAATTGCTGGACCTTTATGAGAAGAGTCTGGAGCAATTCGATGACAAGACCCAGGCGACCCGCACGAGCATCCTGAATATTTTCAAACGAACCTGGGAGCAAAGCCTCGACGTGCCGGTGCAGAATATCACCGCGGCGCAAGTGGAACTCTGGCTCGCCAAGCACAAGCCGCGAATGAGGAAAGTCAGCTTCAATGAATACATCCGTTTCAGCCGGCACCTGTTTGCCATCGCTCTCAAGGCGCGCGCGCTCGGCGAATCTCCGGCTGCCGGCTTCAAGCTCCTCAGGCCCGAGCAGCCGATTCGTCAGACTCCAGACTGGAAGCAGTTTGAGGCCATTGTGAAAGACATCAGAGATCAGAAGTTCAATGCGGAGGCGCAAGATTCTGCTGATCTGGTAGAGTTTATGGGCAGAGCCGGAGTCGGCACCGCTGAGTGCGCAGGTCTGCTGGGAGAGCACATCGATTTCGGCGCAAAAAGGATAACTCTGTATCGGTCCAAAACGGACACAGGCTACACGATCCCCGTTTTCCCTCAGGTTCTGCCACTCCTGAAGCGCCTCCGGGATCGCGGACAGACGGAACAGGGACGACACGTCTTTCGAGTGCGCGATCCAAAGAAGGCGCTGACGGCCGCATGCAAGCGTCTGAAGCTTCCCCATTTTTCTCCGAGGGCGCTCAGGCGCTGCTTCATCACGAGAGCCATTGAAAAGGGTGTCGATTTCAAAACCATAGCCGCCTGGCAGGGGCATCGGGATGGTGGAGTGTTGATTGCAAAGACCTACAGCCACCTGAGGAGCGAGCATTCCGACAATATGGCGAAGAAGCTTGCCTGAGCGCTTCAAAGCCGCTCCTTGTCGCTTCCGAGGAATCTTCCACGGACCACAAGCAGAGATTCATAGAACAATTGGATGAATCTCTCCTGCTCTTTGGTAGGGTGCCCGCTCGTCTCCACAAGGTACCTAACGATCTCCCAAATCGGAATCAAGGGGCAACGCAGGCCGCAAGATGGACACAGGAGCTTTCTGGCGATCAGCGACGCACGGTCTTTGGGAATACGCCGCCGAGAAGCCGTCTGTGGACTACGACTACCACCGACCGCCGGGACCAACGATCGCGCCGCTTCACGTCGCAACCTCCAGACGGCCCTGGCTTCCCTCCGTCTGCGGTTGCTGTGTTCCGCTCTGCTCGCGCTCGTCCCGGCCGAAAATTAAATCGCCGATGCACTGCGCTTCCGTCTGGCCCTGGGCTTACTCCATTTCGTTTCGGCCTCCGCTTTGCAATTCAGACTGCGCTCCCGTCTCTCCGCTCCATTCTGTTCGCCACATCTCCAGACCGAAGCGCCAGCGATAACGCCAAGGGGTTGTGAGTGCGCAACGCAAAAAAATCGCAGCTCACATGGACCAGAGAGTCGCATCCGCTTCCAGCCTGTTCGCGCGAATCGACCGTTCAATTATAAGTCGCCGGTCGGGGCGTCAAGGTCGTGCGCCCATTTCCCCTTTCGCCTCTACCTTCTTGACCCGCTGCCCCGGCTCCGGGTCCTCGCGCTTAGGATTCACGCGCGCCACTCATTCTGTGCGTGTCTCGAAGCTGGTGGAGTTCCAACAATTGGCCGCAGCGTGATGCCATGCCGGCTATCAACTCCGCTCCGCGTTCATCCAGCGCCGCCGGAACGACACCCAGCGACAGCGGGAGTTCTGCCTGAGCAAAAAGCAGAACAAGCTCCGCCAACCCTTTGTTGTAAAGACCGCGCGTCGTCGTCACGACAGAAAAGACGGAGGCGTGACTCCGCCACTCTCTTAAGCAAAGCAATTCCCAAAATCCTCGGTTCCATCCGTGTCTGCGTTTAGCCTTAACGTTACGTATCGCTTTTCTGCAGAGTATCGGAATCCGCTGAATCTTGCTCGACACATCGAGCGACGACAAAAGAGTCTGTCTGGGGGGCATCAGCATGCTCTGTTCCGCTTGGGGAGCGGCCCTGTGTGACTTGGGGATCAAATCATCACCCATCTTGTCGGATATAGGTCAAAAGTTCTAAAAGAAATTCGAACCTAAGGCAGCTGGAACATTTGAAATGATCGCGATTAGTCTGGTGATGTGCCACGGCGGAAGCGCTCGTGAGAGTGCCCGGCTAGGCTTTCGGCTGGTTACACGATTGCATGCTTAAAAGCCTTGTTGTTTGCATCGGTTTTTTCCTCTTCGCGGCGCCTGCGATTTCGGCGCCAAGCGAAAAGCTCATCGAGCAGCCAGGTGACGAACCGAAGGTGTCGCGACGCCAATCGTCGGCGACCGCCGACCCCGTGTCTGCCATGGTGAATCAGTATTGTGCCGATTGCCACGACAGCGAAATGAAGAAGGGGGGACTGGACCTTGACAGCGTCCGGCAGGAAGAGGTGACGAAACACCCGGAGGTCTGGGAAAAAGTTGTCCGCAAACTGCGCGCGCGTCAGATGCCACCGATGGAAAAGAAGCGACCAGACGAAGGCGCCTACGAAAGGATCGTATCGTGGCTGTCAGAAACTCTGGACCGCGCCGCTGCCGAGCATCCGAATCCCGGCCGCACCGAAACATTCCGGCGGCTCAACCGGACGGAGTACCAGAACGCCATCCGGGATCTGCTGGCACTGGAGATTGATGCCACCGAACTCCTGCCGAAAGATGACGTCAGTCAGGGTTTTGACAATGTGGCGCTCGGAGTTCTCTCCCCTACGCTCCTGGATCGCTATATTACCGCGGCGCAGAAGATCAGTCGGCTCGCGGTCGGCGCGGCGCGGCGTTCCCCGGGAGGAGACACCTTTCGAATTCAGGCAGACGTGACTCAGGAGGAGCGCGTCGAGGGGCTTCCGATCGGCACGCGGGGTGGCGCGTTGATTCCTTATACCTTCCCCCGGGACGGAGAGTATGAAATCCAGATTCGGCTGGCGCGGGACCGGAACGAGGAAATCGAGGGCTTGCGTGAACCGCACGAATTGGAGGTTCTGTTGGATCGGGCGCGCGCGTGGTTGTTCACGATCGCACCGCCTCAGGGCCACAAGAACTATGACCTCGTTGACGGGCATCTCAAGTTCCGTCTCCCGGTGACAGCCGGGCCGCATCAACTCGGCGTGACTTTTCTCAAGAACCCTTCGGCCTTGCTCGAAACCAGACGCCAGCCCTACCAGGCACACTTCAATATGCACCGGCATCCGCGCATCGGACCCGCGATTTACCAGGTGTCGATCAATGGCCCGTATGAACCCAAAGGGCCGGGCGAAACGCCGAGCCGGCGGCGCATCTTCGTCGCAAAACCGGCAAAGCCGGAAGAAGACGAACGCTGTGCGAAGCAGATTCTCTCCGCATTGATGCGGCGAGCCTACCGGCGACCCGTAACCGACGAAGACCTTCAAAAGCCGATGGAGTTCTATCACAAAGCGCGGGCGGAGGATGGCTTCGAGGCAGGTATCCAAGCCGCCCTGAGCGCTGTGCTGGTGAGTCCCCAATTCCTGTTCCGAATCGAACATGATCCCGCCGATATCCCGCCCGGCTCGGCGTATCGCGTCAGTGATGTGGAACTGGCGTCGCGCCTTTCGTTTTTCCTGTGGAGCAGCATCCCGGACGATGAGCTGCTGGACACGGCGATTCGCGGCGAACTCCATAAACCCAAGGTGTTGGACAAACAAGTACGGCGCATGCTGGCAGACGATCGTTCGCGAAATCTGGCGAACAATTTTGCCGGGCAATGGCTTTACCTGGGCAATCTGGAATCGATCACTCCCGACCTTCGTCTCTTCCCGGACTACGACGACAACCTGCGCCAGGCCTTCCGGAAGGAAACAGAACTCTTTTTCGAAAGCATCCTGCGCGAGGATCGCAGTGTGCTCGCCCTCTTGAAGGCAGACTACACGTATCTGAACGAACGGCTCGCCAAACACTACGGAATTCCAAACGTCTATGGCAGCCGTTTCCGGCGCGTCTCGCTCGACAAGGAGAGTGAACGCGGCGGGTTGCTCCGCCAAGGGAGCGTTCTGACCGTGACGTCCTACGCCACGCGGACCTCGCCCGTGCTCCGCGGCAAATGGATCCTCGAAAATATTCTGGGAACGCCGCCGCCACCGCCGCTGCCGAATGTGCCGGACCTGAAAGACAATACCGTGTCGGCGACCCTTTCCGTGCGCGAACGCCTGACCGAGCACCGGGCCAATTCCGCCTGCGCGAGTTGCCACAACCTGATGGATCCGGTGGGATTCTCGCTGGAGAACTTCGACGCCGTCGGGCGCTGGCGGACACTGGAAGAAGGCCAGTCCATCGACGCGAGCGGCGGTTTGCCGGACGGCAGCAAGTTCGCCGGGGTTGCCGGGCTGGAGGAAGGTCTGCTCAAGCGACCGGATATTTTTGTCAGCACGCTGACGGAGAAGCTTCTGACATTCGCGTTGGGCCGTGGAATCGAATACCACGATGCCCCGGCGATCCGCAAGATCGTGAGCCAGGCAAAAGAGGATGACTTTCGGTTCACATCGGTTATCCTTGGGATAGTCAACAGCACGCCGTTTACCATGAGGAAGTCACTATGATCATCACAAAGAAAGCGATACCACGACGGACGTTCCTGCGGGGGATGGGACTGACTCTGGCGCTGCCGTTATTGGAAGCGATGGTTCCGGCGGCGACGCCTTTGGTCAAAACCGCGGCCAAGCCGGTGCGCCGCCTGGGTTTCGTCTTCATGCCGATGGGATGCGACATCACCCGGTGGACCCCGCCCGGCGAGAACCGCCTCGACGAGCTTTCGCCCATCCTGAGTTCGCTCGCGCCGGTCAGAGAACACGTCACCGCCATCACGAATCTGGAGTTGCAAAACGCCTACCCCGGGAGCCATGCAACCTCCAATTCCGCCTTCCTGAGCGCCGCCAAGGCGAAATTGACGGAAAGCACGGACTACTACCTGGGCACCACGGTTGATCAAATCGCCGCTCAGCGTATTGGTCAGGAAACGCAACTGCCGTCGCTGGAGCTGGCGATGGACCTGATGCAAACGGTCGGTCAATGTGACAACGGCTACGCCTGCGCCTACCAGAATAATCTCTCGTGGTCCTCGCCAACGACGCCGTTGCCCGCGGAGGCGCATCCGCGAATCGTTTTCGAGAGCCTGTTCGGCGAGGGCGGGAGTCTGGCAGACCGGCAGGCCGCGTTGCGGAAACGGGCGAGCCTCCTCGATTGGTTCAACGAAGATATCGCCCGTCTTCAACGCAACCTCGGTCCCGGCGATCGCGCGAAGGTCAGCCACTATCTCGATACCGTCCGAGAAGTCGAACGCCGCATTCAAAAAGCCGAGGCCGACGCGGTGGAGCATCCATTGCGGGATCTGGACCGGCCGGTGGGCGTGCCGGCTGCCTATGCCGATCACGCGCGATTGATGTTCGACCTGCAGGTGCTGGCGATGCAGGGCGATGTCACGCGGGTCATCACGTTCCAGCTCGCGCGCGAAACCAGCAATCGCACCTACCCCGAGATTGGGGTCTCCGATCCGCATCATCCGCTTTCACATCACGGCAACGACCCGGCCAAAATCGAACGGATGTCGAAGATCAATGCTTTTCATGTCTCACTCTTCGCGGAGTATCTCGCGAAATTGAAGGCTACGCCGGAAGGCAACGTCACCTTGCTCGATCATTCACTCATCCTCTACGGCAGCGGCATCGGAAATCCGAACATCCATGACCACACGAACCTGCCGATCCTGGTCGCCGGCGGCGCGGCCGGCGGAATGAAAGGCGGGCGTCACATCAAGTATGACAAACCCAAGCCCCTGGCCAATCTCCACCTGACACTGCTCGACAAAGTGGGCGTCCAGCTCGATTCGTTTGCCGACAGCAACGGCAAGGTGAACGAATTGTTTGAGCCGCTGTCGGTTTGATTTGCGTACACAAACATGAGTAACCGCGAATCAACGCCAATGAACGCGAATTCAGAATCTAAAATCACCGCACTCCGCCCTTCGCGTTCATCCGCGTCCACTCGCGGTTAAAGAAATCATGAAGCCTTGGCAAGCGCGCACAATCGGATTGATGATGCTGTTAGCAGCATCAAGTCCGGCAGCCAGCGTCAAGTCACCACTCGCTGACGCCGCCGAGAAATCCGATCACGCAGCCATCCGCACGCTGCTCAAGCAACGCGCGGACGTGAACGCGCCGCAAGCCGACGGCATGACGGCATTGCACTGGGCGGCTTACAAAGACGATCTTGAAACCGCGAAGTTACTGTTGAAGGCAGACGCCGATGCGAAGGCAACGAACCGTTACGGCGTGACGGCGCTCTCCATGGCTTGCGTGAATGGAAACACCGAACTGATCGATCTTCTCCTCGAACGCGGCGCTGATCCGAACACGACTTTGCTCGGCGGCGAAACCGTGCTGATGACAGCGGCGCGCACGGGCAAGGCCGGTCCGGTGAAGGCGCTGCTCAAGCGCGGCGCGGACGTGAACGCCAAAGAACGCCGCGGCCAAACGGCTCTCATGTGGGCCGCCGCGGATGGTCACACGGAAGTCGCCGAACTGTTGATCAAAGCCGGCGCGGACATCCATGCGACTCTTCCGGATTCCGGATTTAGCCCGTTCTTCTTTGCCGCGCGCGAGGGCCGGATTGATGTTGTTCGCGCCTTGCTGAAGGCTGGAGCCGACGTGAACGGAACGTTGGAGCCGCGAAAGCCGTCCGGTAAAGGTCCGCGGAAGGGAACCAGTGCCTTGCTCCTCGCGGTCGAGAACGGTCATTTCGAGCTTGCGCTCGATCTGATCGAAGCGGGCGCTGATCCGAATGACCAGCGCTCTGGATTCACACCGCTTCACGTCATGACCTGGGTTCGCAAACCTCAGCGGGGGGAAGACGAAGGAGCTCCACCTCCACCGCAGTTGGAAGGCCTGAGCAGCGTCCAGTTCATCCGGAAGCTCGTGGAACGCGGCGCGGACGTGAATGCGCGGCTGACGACCGGCCGAGGCGGTCTTGGCAAGTACAACACGAAAGGCGCGACGCCATTCTTAATGGCCTCGGCGACCGCGGATGTTCCCTACATGCGATTACTGCTCGAATTGGGAGCGGATCCGTCGATCGCCAACGTCGATAACTGCACGCCGCTCATGGTCGCTTGCGGTATCGGCGTCGGCAGTTCCGCCGCGAACGAGGTCGCGGGCGAAGAACCCGAAGTGCTCGAAGCGGCGCAACTCCTCCTGAAGCTGGGTGCGGATATCAACGCGGTCGATGCCAATGGCGAAACGGCCATGCACGGTGCGGCGCTGAAGAATCTGCCGAAAGTGGTGCAATTCCTCGCGGACAATGGCGCAAAGGTCGAAATCTGGAATCGGAAAAACAGCTTTGGTTCGACGCCCTTGATGTTCGCGCAAGGTTATCGGCCTGGAAACTTCAAGCCGTCGTTTGAAACCATTGATGCCGTGCAGCGCGTGATGCTCGCAGCCGGTGTAGCCCTGCCGACAAACGCAACGCCGACCGTCCTGAGAAACTCCGACTGGGAGCCAGTTCCTGCGAAGAAAAAGCCATGAGCCGGCGTGTTTTCGCGGCCCTTGTCCTTTCCATTTTGCCCTTGCTCAGTCGCGGCGCGGATTCACCCCAGCCAAGAATCATTCGGGACATAGAATACGCCCGCGTCGGAGAGCACGCGTTGAAACTCGACCTGCATCTGCCAATCGAGAAGTCACGTTCGCCCTTGATCGTTTGGATTCACGGCGGCGCATGGCGATCCGGTACGAAGAAGGACATGCCGCTTGGAAAACTGGTGAAAGACGGATACGCGATCGCCAGCGTTGACTATCGGCTCTCGACTGAAGCGAAGTTCCCGGCGCAGATTCACGACTTGAAGGCGGCCATCCGCTTTCTGCGCGGGCACGGCCTCGAGTGGCGCGTTCCATCAAAGAAAATCGTGATTGCGGGCAATTCCGCCGGCGCCCATCTCGCCGCTCTGGTTGGTGTTTCCAACGGCCATCCCGAACTCGAAGGAGATGTCGGCGACGACCGAACGCAGAATTCCGACGTGCAGGGGATCATCAGTTTCTATGGCGCAGCAGATCTCACAACAATTCTCAGCCAGTCCACGCCGCATGGTTTAACCGTTCGTGTTCCCGCTCTGGAACTTTTGTTGGGCGGCCAGCCCACGAATGTTCTCGCGCTGGCTCGCCTCGCCAGTCCCGTCTTCCATGTCGATCACGGCGACCCGCCGTTGCTCCTTCTGCACGGAGATCAAGACCCGCAAATGCCAATCAACCAATCGCATGAGTTGCATGGCGCCTATCAGAAGGTAAAGGCGCCGGTTCAATTCGAAGTCGTCCACGGCGCTGCACACGGCGGGGCCGTGTTTTACGACGTGGATCGTCTGGCCCTTGTGAGGCGATTTCTGCGCCGCAGTTTTTAGGGCACTGGTGTGCGGGCAGACGCACAGTTTTCATCGTCATCTTTTGTGTAATACTGGGACTTCTATGAAATCAGGCGCCCTTATTTTAGCCCTCATAGCCCTCTTCGGTTGTGTCGCGCAAACGTGCGCCGATAGTGAGCCGTTGCGCGAATTGGCGGCGGGCGAGCAGTGCAGCATTCAGGTCGCACGCCACTACGTCATTCAGGACGCCGTATCATGGTCCAATATCTGGCGCTCCATCCCGCCCGCACCGCCGCCGCACAAAATTGACTTCGCCGCGGAGACCGTTATCGGAGTGACGATGGGCAAACGTTCGACCTCCGGGTACAGCGTTGCGATCCGAGAGGTTGAGGCAACGACGAATCGACTTCGAATCACGGTGACTTATCAGTCGCCTCTGCCCGGGTCGATCCAGCGTCCGGTGATCACTTCGCCCTTTCATTTCGTGGCCATCCCGAAGAAGTACTCAGAGGCCGAATTCCACATTCAACCGGTTCTGAGCAGCGTCGTCGGCAGGGGACAGATTAACTTCTCCTGGGCCGATCTAGGTACGAATTACTTTTACACCTTGCAAAGTTCCAGCTCACTCGATCCGGCGAGTTGGTTGCCCGTTGAAGGCTGGCTTTCGCCAAAGCGAACGAACGGGTGGAGCACGGCACTCTCCAGCGTACGGGCGCGTTTCTTTAGGCTCAAAGCCGAAATAAGCGCTCCCTGACGGGCTACTGATTCCTGCCGCGTAGAACTTTGGGCCTGCCGCGACAGAGAGGATTTCGATTGCCACGTGCCAGCGGGAGTGAGTCTAATGTCCATAGCCCCGTACAGCGATGGCCACTCGACGTCAGATTGTCTCGGCCAAGGTCATTTCCGGCCTGATGCTCCTAATTTTCGTAGAGGGCGGGCTCGCCCTGGATCCGAAGAAGGCAATCACTCAGTACCACCTTGATATCTGGACGGAGCGCGAGGGTCTTCCGCAAGGCTCCGTTCAGACAATCACTCAGACACACGACGGTTATCTCTGGATCGGAACGCGGGATGGGCTGGCGCGGTTCGACGGGGTCAGCTTTACGGTCTTTCGAGGCGAGACAACCGCGGGCCTCGCGGCGAACGATATCCGCGCGCTCTGCGAGGACAAAGGAGGGCAACTCTGGGTCGGCACATTCAACGGCGGACTTAGCTGCTATGCGGATGGAAAATTCAGGTCATACACGACCCAGGATGGCCTGCCGAGCAATGGCGTGCTGGACATTTTTCAGGATCGCCGCGGCAACCTGTGGTTTGGAACGTGGAATGGTCTGGCCCGATGGGACTCAGGCAGATTCATCCACTATGGAACGGCCCAGGGCCTTGTCGGCGACGGCCGGTCCATCTGCGAAGATGCGCGCGGACGGCTCTGGGTTGCCACTGATGGCGCCTTGAATCATCTGCGCGGAGATCGTTTTGAGATGGAATCAAGGGGAGTCAAATTGCCGGAGAGTCCTTTCAGGAAGGTGTACGCGGGGCGTGACGGCGTTCTTTGGATTGCGACCGTCGGCGAGGGGCTGCTCTCTCTCCAAGATGACAAGGGCACATTTTACACGAAACGAGAAGGTCTGCCGGACAACAAGGTTCAGACCGTCTTCGAGGACCGCAACGGCAACATTTGGATCGGTACCTGGAGTGGCTTGTGCCGGCTGCAAGACGGGACCTTTGCCACTTTGACCAGGCAGGACGGGCTTCCCCATGACTACGTTCAGGCGCTCTACGAGGATTGGGAGGGCAACCTGTGGATCGGGACTCGCGGTGGAGGCCTTGCCAGGCTGAGAGATGGCAAATTCTCCAATTACACAACTCGAGAGGGGCTGGCTCACAACTTTGGCAAGTGTGTGTTCGAGGATCGTGAAGGCACCCTGTGGGTTGGCACCCACGGGGGTGGCCTGAGTCGCTACCAGGACAAGCGCTTCACAAACTTCACAACGGACGACGGTTTGGCGAGTCAGTACGTGTGGGCGATTGAACAGGACCAGGACGGGAACATCTGGGTTGGCACCGGCCGCCCGGCCGGCCTGCACGTTTTCAAAGATGGCAGGTTCAAAGCGTACGGAGCGCGGCAAGGCCTGTGCGTTCGGAACGGCATCCGCGCCATCGCCGCCGACAATGAAGGCAATCTCTGGATCGGAGGGGATAGCGGCGGACTCTGCCGGTTCCGGGCAGGGGAGTTTACCTGCTTCACAACTCAGGATGGCTTGCCGAGCAATTCGATTCGGGTGATCCGGCCGGACCGCTCTGGCGACCTGTGGATCGGGACAAGCGATGGACTCTGCCGGTATCGGCAGGGGCAGTTCACCCGCTACACGACGGACGATGGATTAGCTCACAACGCCGTTTACGCGATTTTTCAGGATTCCGAAGGTGTCCTCTGGATTGGAACCCAAGGCGGCCTCTCACGATACGCGGATGGACGGTTTCGATCCTACACTTCTCGTGACGGACTATTCCAAAATGTCATCTACCAGATTCTGGAGGACGACAGAAACACTCTCTGGATGTCCAGCAACCGCGGCATCTTCAGTATTT
>DATEKZ010000058.1:0-2740 GCA_035277185.1 Verrucomicrobiia bacterium | reverse complement strand
GCTCCGACGACTACTCGGTGGCGGATCCAACGAAGAAAGGCCGCGACGCGCTGGACATTACGGCCGCGAAGCTATCGCCCGACGGCAAAACCGTCACCCTTACGATTGAAGATCTGCGCTTCGCCGCCGTCGAGGTCATCCGTTTCAACCTGAAAGCGAAGGACGGCACACCGGTTCAATCGGAGGTGCAGCACACGATTCACGCAATTCCGTGAAGAGCTCGTTTTTCGTCCGAATTACGACAAGCGTTTCAGAGAAAGTTTTTGCGTTTTGACGCCGTTTGATGGCAATGAACAATGAACGGAGGCATGCCACGCATAAGAATTCTTGCGGGTCGCGCAAACGATTCACTTCGGAGCGCGACCGGTCCCCGATCGCAGCAAGCTACGACGGGTGGAAGCTACGGAACTGATCGAAGCCGTCCGTCGCTTTCGAAACCGCTGCGCGCCGGGACGTCGCGCGGCCCGTCAATTTTCGGAGCGCGCCCATCCTGGGCGCAGCGGCTCCGAAGACCGCGGATGCGGGAAAGTTTTTCCAAGCCCATCCGGCTGGGGTGTATCGCCCTGGTTCTGTTCGGCGGGGCTGGTGCTGTGTCCGCCCAATCCGATAAGCCTTCAAGCAAGCCGGAGGCGGGACTGATGGTCACGTTCACCACGATGGATGGCAACAAAACCAATGCGTCCGATCTTGCCGTGCTGCCCGACGTCTGCCTTTACGTCGGAGCGGGAAGGCCGCCAACGCCGTTTCTGCCCGGCGCAAGATTCTCCGCCGTGTGGAGCGGTTTCATCCTGTCGGACCTGCGAGACAATTACCGCTTCAAGGCGGAACTTAACGGCGAGGCCAGATTGGAAATCAATGGTGCCGTGGCGCTGGAGGTTTCCGGCAATGGCACGGCGACCGAACCGGGCAAGCCCGTCCGGCTGAACAAAGGAACCAATTCCTTCAAGCTGACCTTTGCGAGTCCCGCCCAGGGCGACGCCTTCATCCGATTGTTCTGGTCGTCGCCCGAATTTGCGATGGAGCCGATCGCCTTGACTGCGCTGTCGCACGAGGCAACGCCAGAACTCCAAAAGGCCGGCCGGCTCGGGCTGGGTCGCGAACTCTTCGTCGAATATCGTTGTGCCAAATGTCATGGCGCACCCGCCGCTCCCGGCGGCCCGGCCGCCATGCCGGAGCTGGCGATGGACGCTCCGTCGTTCGACGGCATTGGTTCGCGGCGCAATTGCGACTGGATGGCCCGCTGGATCCTCGATCCGAAATCGCTTCGTCCCATGGCGCACATGCCGAAACTCCTCCACGGCGCGAAGGCGAAGGCAGACGCGGAAGCCATCGCGGTTTTCCTGTCTTCATTGAAATCAGATCCTGCAGCGAAGAGTGACAACGGCTTGAAGCAACCGGGCGGCGAATCGACGGAGGCGGGCGGGAAGCTTTTCGACGCGTTCCAGTGCGTTGCCTGTCACGACGCGCCGACCTCAACCGCGCCGGGTGCGGGCAAAATCGCGCTAAAGCAGGTCCATGAAAAATTTGTGCCGGGCAGTCTGCCGGCTTTCCTGCGGAAGCCGGACGAGCACTACTCCTGGATTCGCATGCCGAATTTCAGATTGAGCGCGGAAGAAGCGGCGCAACTCGCTGCGTTTCTCCTTTCCGTTGCGGACAAACCAAAGGAGACCCCGGCTCCGACGGACAGCACCTTGATCGAACGCGGTAAAACGCTGGTCCAAACAACGGGTTGCTTGAACTGCCACTCGTCCAGATTGGAGAACCAGTTCAGAGCAGCCTCGTTGTCCGAACTGTCGGCAGCCAAGTGGACGGAGGGTTGCGTTGCTGAAGAGCCGGCCGAGGGATCGAAGGCCCCGCGCTTCAGTTTCACCGCGGCCGAACGCGAGGCCCTTCAGTCGTTCGCGGCCACCGACCGTGCTTCGCTCTTGCGCCACGTTCCAGCCGAGTTTGCAGAGCGGCAATCGCGCTTGCTCAATTGCCGCGAATGCCATGGCAAGGTGGAGGGCGTTCCGGTGTTTGAAATCCTCGGCGAGAAATTGAAACCCGAATGGTCGAGGGCCTTTATGGCGGGAGAAGTGAGCCACAAGCCGCGGCCCTGGCTGGCGTCGCGCATGCCCGCCTTCGCGAACCGGGCCGGACCTTTGGCCGAGGGCCTGGGCGCCCTGCATGGCAATCCGCCACAGACGCCCTCCGAACCTCCCATCGACCAGGCAGCGGCGAAGATCGGGCGCAAACTGGTTTCCGCCACCGGCGGCTTCTTCTGCGTCTCTTGTCATGGCGTCGGCCCTGTGGGAGCCGCGCAGGTGTTCGAGGCACCCGGCATCAATCTCGCCTATAGCGGCGAACGGTTGCAGAAACCGCACTTTCATCGTTGGCTGCGAAATCCGCTGCGCATCGATCCAACGTCGAAAATGCCGGTGTACTTCGACAACGAAGGCAAAAGCCCGCTGGCGGAAGTGTATGGAGGCGACGCGACAAAACAGATCGAAGCCATCTGGCAGTACATCCGGCTGGGCGGCAAAATGCCGTCACCGCTCGCGGCGGAGTGAACCCGTAACCGGCGCAAATCTGTTTTTAGACGCCTCAGAACTTCGCTGGGTGCGTTCCCCCTCACCCTGACCCTCTCCCTCCAGGGAGAGGGGACAGCATTCGAACGCTTCGTGATTCACGGAAGGCCGTCCTGCAATCACCCGTGCTTCGATTGGTCGAGAGGCGGACAACGATTCTCCCTCTCCCCAGG
>DATEKZ010000057.1:0-4106 GCA_035277185.1 Verrucomicrobiia bacterium | reverse complement strand
GTCGCCCAGCGCGTGAGAACTCGCGATATCCTTGCGATTACTCGAGGCTTTCTGCGCCCGAGGACGGGCGCACTCCGGAGCCTTATGAGTCAGTTCAGCATTGCTTCCAGCGCCACGCCCGACTATACCGGCACGAGCCATTTATGGAGCTGATCGCGCACAGCCGACGCCCGCCGAATGAATTCACGTTCCAGAGATTGATCTCACGCCTTCATTCCCTTCGGCGCGCCGCCCGGCTCAGCCTTCTTCTCGTCCTCTCGGGCGTGCTCCCGGCCCGTGCCGCTCTGCAGTTCGACGTGTTTCTCGGTTACGGTGGACAACCGACCGGCACCGACGGCATCGTCCGTGAGGCCGGCTGGTTTCCGGTCGCGTGTGAAGTGCTCAACGATGGCCCTTCGTTCAACGCGGTCTTCGAGGTGTCCTCGCAAATGGGCGGCGGCCAGGCGCGGCGCCTCGCCGTGGAACTGCCGACCAACACCCGCAAACGTTTCGTGATCCCGGTGTTCGCCGCTTCGGGCACCTACGGCGTCTGGGAGGCGCGGCTGCTCGATGACCGCGGCAAGGTGCGCGGGGAGAAGAACGGGTTGCGCCCGCGCGGCGTGGCATGGGAGAGCGTGCTGATGGGGGCTCTTCCCCGGACCTTTGCCGGTCTGCCCAAGCTCCCGGAACTGAAGAACAACAACGCGCGCACGGTGCTTCAGCCGCTGGTCGCGCGATTGCAGGTCGAGCAAATGCCCGACAGCCCCATCTCGTTGGAAGGGCTGGACGCGATTTATCTGAATTCGGAAAAGGCGCTCGAGTTGAAGGTGAATCAATCGGACGCCTTGTCCGCCTGGGTGCATGGCGGCGGCCACTTGATCGTCGGAGTGGAACAAGCGTCTGATATCAAAGCCGCGCCCTGGCTGAACGATCTCCTGCCCATCGAGCTGACCGGGTCCGAGACGCGCAAGGCAAACCGCGAAGTGCTCGACTGGTTGCGAAGCCGCGGGGATCAGGAGATCGCGCCGGAAAGCGGGATGCGCAGCGGCTCGCGAAACCGGCCGGGACCTCCGGGCGTCCGGGCGTCCAATCCCGGTTTCAATCCCTACGCCGACCTGCCTGATGATGCGGAGTTCAACCAGGCCGATTTTCCGGTCGCCACCGGGAATCTGCGCGGCGGACGGGCGGCGCTTTCCGCTCAGGGCACGCCGCTGATCGTGGCGGGGAACCGCGGGCGGGGCCAGGTGACCGTGCTGACGTTCAGTCCCGAACGCGAGCCGTTCCGTTCGTGGAAAAACCGGGATTGGTTCTGGGCGAAGCTGGCGCGGGTGCCTCCGGCCTGGTTCAGCGGCGAACAACTCAATCTGAATTTTTACGGCGGATCGAGCATCGATGGCGTGTTCGGCGCGATGATCGACAGCCGTCAGGTCCGCAAACTGCCGGTGCAATGGCTCCTGTTGCTGCTCGTCGTTTACCTGCTGGTGATCGGGCCGGTGGACCAGTATTGCCTGAAGAAGGCCGGCAAACAGATGCTGACGTGGCTGACCTTTCCGATCTACGTCGTCTTCTTTTCGCTCCTGATCTACTACATCGGCTACAAGCTGCGCGCCGGGGAAACCGAATGGAACGAGTTGCACCTGGTGGACATTCTGCCGCAGAGTGAAAGCGCGGCGGAATGGCGGGGCCGAACATACGCCTCCGTTTATTCTCCGGTGAACGCCCGTTACCGACTGGCCGGCGAACAGACCCACGCCACCCTGCGGGGCGAGTTCATGGGCCTGGCCCGGGGCGGGCAGGAAGGCAGCCGTTCCGAAGTTCTCCAGCGCGACCGCGGATTCGACGCCGAGATCGAAGTCCCGGTCTGGACCAGCCAGCTCTACGTCAGCGATTGGGCGGAGTCCGGAGCGCTTCCGCTATCGGCCACGATCACAACGCAGGGGGCGAACCGGCATTTGAATCTTCGGAACAACCTGAGCCGCGAACTCAAGGAAGTCCGCCTTGTGTTTCGGGACCGCATCTACGAAGTGGGCAATGTGCCGGCCGGCAGCGCCACGACCATCCCGTTCGACCCGTCAAAGAGCGTCCCGCTGCGCGATTTCGTCACGCAGCAGGGCGCCCAGTTCCAGACCGCGTCGCAGCAGCGCCAATACGCGTTCGGCGATAACGCCAATCGCTGGGTGGAGTTGAATCCGCGGACGCTCATGGCCACCTCGTTCATTTCCCATGCGCTCAATATCGGTCCGTACCAGCGCGCGTTCGTTTATCCCGCGGGGATGGATTTGACGTCGCTGACGGAGCGCGGCGACGCGGTATTGCTCGCGTGGGACCCCGGCCATTCGCCTTCGGCGACGCCCCTTAACCGGTTCAAGACCATCCGGAGCCAGCGCAACACCTTGTTCCGGCTCGCGATCCCGGCGCCGACGGGAAACCTTTGAACAGTATGTCCACTGCACCTCCTCCCATTCAGGAAGCGCCGGCGGTCCAGGCCTTCGCGCTGACCCGTGTGTACGGCCCGATGATCGCCTTGAACGCGCTCAATCTCACGGTCAACCGCGGCGACCTCTTCGGGTTTATCGGTTCGAACGGCGCCGGCAAGACCACTACCCTGCGCATCCTCGCCACGTTTCTGGCGCCGTCCGCCGGAACCGCGCAGGTGCTGGGGCACGATGTCGTGCGCGACGCGGACGCCGTGCGGCACGTGATCGGTTACATGCCCGACTTCTTCGGTGTGTACAAGGACATGGAAGTGACCGAGTATCTCGATTTTTTCGGGGCGTGCTACAAAATCCCCTCGGCGCAGCGCGAGAAGACCGTCAACGACGTGCTCGAACTGGTGGGCCTGAGCGAGAAGAAAGGGGCGCTCATAGGCGCCTTGAGCCGCGGCATGCAGCAGCGCCTGGGTCTGGCGCGCGTGTTGATTCACGACCCGGCCGTGCTGTTGTTGGACGAGCCGGCCAGCGGACTCGATCCGCGGGCGCGCATCGAGATGATGGCGATCCTTCAGGAACTTCAACGGCTGGGCAAGACGATCATCATCTCGTCGCACATTCTGAGCGAACTGGAGACGCTTTGTAATCGTGTGGCGATCATCGAAAAGGGAAAGCTGATTTACACCGGGCCGGTGCAGGGCGTGCGCGATCAGATGGCCACGGGCCGCATCTTCTGGGTCCGGGTGCTCGGCGAGGAGGCCAAGGCGGTGGAGTTGCTGAAGGCGCGTCCGGAGGTTACGGAGGTGGAAACCGTCGAGGGTCGTCTCAAGGTGACCTTGAACGATCACGACACCGATCCGGGGTGCGTGGCGGAGACGCTCGTGCACGGCGGCGTGAGGCTGGTGGGTCTGGAAGAAGACGAACTGGGCCTGGAGGAAGTCTTCCTGCGCGTGACCCGCGGCGAGACGCAGTGAGCGAAGAAGTTAAGGGGCTTATGAGTTGAGAGTTGAGAGAAGCCGAGCGTCGCGAGCCGGTGGTTTGCTCTCAACTCTCAACTCTCAACTCCCAATCACGGAGCTCGCCATGACCTTTCTTCCCGTCATCGACCGTGAAATGCGCGTCGAGGCGCGCAGCCCGCATCACCATTGGCTTCGACTGGTCGGCGCGGCGGCCGTGCTGCTGTACTTCGTTGCCGTGGCGCAGGGGTTCGACGGACCTTCTTCGTTCCTTGGCCGCCGGCTTTTCGGCGCGCTGGAACTGGCGTCGATCCTTCTGACGCTGGTGCTTACCCCGCAATTGACGGCGGACTGTCTGAGCCGCGAGAAGCGGGAAGGGACCCTGGGTTTGTTGCTGCTGACGCCGCTGACCTCGAGCGAAATTGTGGTCGGCAAAAGCGTGGTGCATCTCCTGCGGGCGCTGACGGTGCTGACCGCGCTGGCGCCGCTCTTTGTGGTGCCCATGCTGATGGGCGGGGTGCAGGTCTGGGAGGTGTCGGCCGCGCTGCTGCGCAACCTGGCCGCTGCCATGTTCGGCCTGGCGGCAGGCCTGCTGGCGTCGTCGCGCAACTCGGAATGGATGCGGGCGTTCGTTCTCGCCGAGTTTCTCGCACTGGCCATGGCGGTCATCGCGTTTCCGCTGGGATTTATTTTTGGCCAGTTGGGAGGGCCGGTGATTGGATCCGCGGTGGTGGCCGGTCTG
>DATEKZ010000056.1:0-3974 GCA_035277185.1 Verrucomicrobiia bacterium | reverse complement strand
CGGACTTCGCGAAAGACCCCCCCCAAAAAAAATCGACACTCGTAAATCGTAAATTGTAAATCGCAAATCCCTACACTCCTTCTCCGAACAGATTGGCCAGGCGCGCCGCCAGCTTTCGTTTGGCGACGGCGTAGGAGAAGTACTTCAGGCCCAGCTCGAAGTTGATCTTCGCCCACTCGTCCCGCAGTTCCTTGTTTCGCAGGATTTCCCTGGTTTGTTCGACCACCTGGCTGGAGATCAATTGCGACATCGGGATCGTTTTGAACCCGATCGGCGCGATGTCGCGCGCGAAGACGGCATAGATGTTCACGATCACCGGTTTGCCGAAATAGACCGCTTCCAGAAACGCGTTGCCGAAACCCTCATAGTGGCTCGGATAGGTCACGAGGTCGGCATGGGGATAAATGTCGAACAGGGTGTAGGTCTTTTTGCCTTCCGCATTCACGCCCCGCGTCTCTCCCACGCGATCGGCGATGAACCGCACGTCAATCTTCGCGTCGTCGATCCGTTCGCGCAGGAGCACCATGTATTCGCTGCCTTCGTCGCCGGCTGGATGGGAAATGACGAGCTTGGCGCGCGGATCGTTCAACCGGCGAACCAGCTCGATGGCATGCTCGATGCCCTTCCTGGCGACCACGCGTGTCGGCTGGAGAATGAAGATGTCGTCGTCCTGCAGGCCGATTTCCCGGCGCAAGTCGCCGTTGTAATCGTCTATGCCCGGCGGCGGTGTTTCGAAACCGAGAATGTTCGGAATGATGGTGGAAGGCAGACCGAAGCGGCGAGCCAGTTCCTTCTGACCCATCGAATTGATGACGACATGTTCGACGCGCGGCAGCGCCGGCGGAAAAGCCGCCTGCAGGTAATCGTTCACGGCGCTGAGCGTGAACCGTTCCCGTTCCCATGAAAAATCGTGGTGGTGGGCAATGGTTGGGAGGCCGGACTCGGCGATGACTTCGGCCATGGCCAGACCGAGCGGGACATGCATTGGGATGGCAAGGATGTTTTGCGGGATGAGCACCTCGATCTGGAACTGTTCGATGAAGCGGTACAGCTCGTCCTTGAGGCGTTCCTTGATCGCCTGGATCTCATTGGTGGTTCCGCGCGTCCGCGTCGTCGTGCCGAACAATTTCACCTGCACTGCCAGCACCTCCGGGTGATTGAAGAAGGCCAGTGGCACGTGATAGCTGGCTTTGGGTGGCGTATCGAGCAGGCCCCCCATCCAAAAACAGGAATGGCCCTGCTCGGCCAGCACGTAAGCCCACTTGACCGCTTCGAGCGTGACGCCGTCGGTCCCGTGGAATCGGGTGGAAACAAAACCGATCCGCTTCGGTGTGCCGGTGCTGATCGTTAAGGTGTTCATGCGCGAATCGTAGCGAAGCGCCGCCGCGGCGCAACACGTTCATGCCATTTCGATCCCGCGCAGCGCACGCCCCTCGCGTAATCCGGCTGGCGCCCGTCTGAGCACTCACCTGGAGGCGCTTCCGCTCTCTCCGTTTTCAACGGAGTCCTTCCGCTAAGTCAACCATTCATGATTGAGAATTGAGAATTGAGAATTTGGAATTGGACCATTGAAGAGCGATGCGGGTCGGCGTAATGCCCCGAGGCTCCAACCAATGAGCCAATTCTCAATTCTCAATTCCCCGACCTCAGAAGGCAAGAGTGAGGGCGGTCCACTCCTCTAAAAGGCCTCGGATTTCTCTTCGCCGGGCTTTGCGCGCGTCTGCTTCCAGAGCGACAACGCGGTTGTGATCAGGCTCAAGATCGATCCGGTCCGGTTCAGCAGCGGTGATGACTTCCGGAAGCCGCGCACCGCCAGGAAGCCGGCCAGCGACGCCACGAGGGGCCACCAGGGACGCGCCTTTTGACCGAGACGCCTCGCCTCTCCCATCCAGGAGGTTGCCGCCCGCAGGTGTTGCCACTCGCTTTCGAGCCGCCGGCGGTTCGCCTCGCTTTCGAGGATCAATGCCTGCTTGCGGAGTCGGAGCTGTTCTCGCGCTGTGCGTCCAACCATGCGCAATCCTTTCTGAGTTCGGCAAGCGTGGCGGAAAAGGCCTGCCATTTCTTGAGCCGTGCGTTCAGTTGCCAAAAGCCAGCGGCCGCGGCCAGGACATAAATCACACTGAGGCCAACGAGGACCGCCAGCCGATGCTCGTCCCAGAATACGACGACCAGCGTGAATGAAATCGTGATGAGCGCCATCAGGCCGAAGGCAACCGCGCCCGCCGCCAGCATCAGCATGTCGAACAGCCGGGTGCGCTCCTCTTGGACTTCAACGAGGAGCAGTTCCAGCCGGTTCTGAGCGATTGTGGCGGTGGTGCGCAGGAAGCGTTTCGAAGACTCGAACACGCCCTGGTCCGCCCCATTCGTATCGTGCATACCCGGTTATCGTCGTCCAACCAGCACGCCAATCAGCAATCCGACGCCGAAAGCGACCCCGATCGATTCGTACGGATGCTCGCGGATGGCGCGATCCGTCGCTTTTGCCCCTGCGATCGCCTTCTCTTCCAGTTGATGACACGTGGTCTTGGCGGACTCCAATGTTCGCGCGAGTCGAGAGCGCACTTCATTCACCTTGTCATTCACCTTGTCTCCCGTCTGGCCGACGGTTGCCTTGAGCAACTCATCCGCCTCATGCGCGAGGGTTCTCAGATCGGAGAGGACTCTCTCCGCATTTGCCTCAGTCGTCGCCATATCGTTCCTTTCTCTTTCGGTTTCACCGGCCGCGAAGCTGTAAGGGTTTTTCCGTCGGCCCTCATTACTGTGGAGTCGCCTCACTCTATCTGCAAGCAGAACACTCGCCTGTTTCCGTGTTTGAACGAACGTCGTTCCGGGACGAAAGTGTCTCCATGAATCCGTCGATTCGCGGTCATCTGGTGCATCTGTACGGCGGCGACGCCGCAGAGAAGATCCTTCCGCGCCTGCGTCAGCTTCTCGACAAACACCGCTCACGCGTGGACGCACAACCCCTGCGCCCGCGTCCCGCTCCACTTTCCGAACGCGACTGCCTGCTCATCACTTATGGCGACCAGGTCCGTGAACCCGGGGCGGCACCACTCCGCGCCCTGGCGGACTTTACGGACAAGTATCTCTCCGGGGTCATCAGCGGAATCCACGTCCTGCCGTTCTATCCGTACTCGTCCGACGACGGCTTTTCGGTCAAAGATTACCTCGCGGTTGATCCGGCACTTGGCGATTGGGGCGACATCCAGCGTCTGGGTGAAAACTTCGATCTGATGTTCGACGCCGTGTTCAATCACCTCTCGGCCCAAAGCGAATGGTTCCAGGGATTCCTGCAGGACGATCCCAGATATCGCGATTTTTTCGTCACCGTCGAGGGCAGCCCGGACCTGTCGCAGGTCGTCCGCCCCCGCGCGCTCCCGCTCTTAACCGAATTCCAGTCGAGGTCAGGGCCGAAGAGCGTCTGGACGACGTTCAGCGCCGATCAGGTTGACCTGAACGCCCGCCGGCCGGAAGTGCTGCTGGCCCTGCTCGAGGTGTTGCTCTTTTACGTGTCGCACCGGGCCAGGTTCATCCGCCTCGACGCCATCGCCTATCTCTGGAAGGAAGCCGGCACGCCGTGCATTCACCTGCCACAAACGCATCGGATCATCCAACTCATGCGCTGCGTCCTCGACGAGGTCGCGCCGGGCGTCCTGCTGATCACGGAAACAAATGTGCCGCACGCGGACAACCTCTCCTACTTCGGCGACGGAACGAACGAGGCGCAGCTTGTGTACAACTTCGCCTTGCCGCCCCTGGTCCTGCACTCCATTGCCGCGGGTAACGCCGGCAAGCTGACGCAGTGGGCCCGGTCGCTCGCATTGCCATCCGACCGCGTGACTTTCTTCAACTTCCTCGCCTCGCATGACGGAATCGGAATCAACCCGGTCCGCGGCATCTTGAGTGAGAAGGAGATCGAGGCCCTGGTGAGCCGCGCCCAAACCCACGGCGGATTCGTTTCATACAAGCACAAC
>DATEKZ010000055.1:0-2341 GCA_035277185.1 Verrucomicrobiia bacterium | reverse complement strand
CGCAGCCACTGCGCGATCGCGGGTTCTTTCGAAAAACCGCTCAACGCATCCACGGCCTCTTCGCGGACCACCGGGTTGGCGTCCTGGAGGCCATTGACCAGCGGGACCATCAGACTCGGATCGTTTACCCCGTCGAGCGCCCGAAACAAACGGGCGCGTTCAACCGGGTCCTGCGTGCCTTGCACCAGCTCTGCCATCGCTTTCATCACCTCCGGCGCCTCGACGTCGGCATCGTTCAGCGCGCGCATCGCGATGAGTCGTTCGTCGAGCGGCGCCTGCGGATCCAGCGCCCGCTGCCGCAGCGCCGCCGTGCGCGTTTCCGTCATGGGTGCTTCCCGCAAGGCCTCCTCCGCCTGGTCCCGCACATCCTCGTTGGGATCGGTCCGGGCCAATTGCCAGAGCAGGTCCTCCACCTGGGAATCACCGACAAACGCACGCAGGCTCTCGACGGCCTGTTCGCGGACGTCACCGTTGGTTTCCTTCGCGAGCAGGCCCAACAGAGGGGCTTTGAGCGCCGCGTTGGTGACCCCTTCCAACTGGCCCAGGAGATCGCGTTTCATCCGCGGATCCGTTGCGGTCTCCAACCAGCCGATCGCAGAATTCACCACCTCGTCGTTCATGCCCCGATTGCGACGAAGGACCCGCAATGCCCGGAGCCGGGTATTGGCGTCGGCGTTGGAATCGAGAAACTGGGCCTGGAGTTTTGCGAGATGCTCTTCGCCGGACGGGAGTTGACCGCGTTCCATGAGGTATTCCGATGCTTTCGTGAAACGCGCGACGGCCTGCTCAAGATCAGCGACGCGTCTCGCCAATCTAGCGTCGGGTGCACCGCTCGCACCGTCCGGGAATCTGCCTGCCGGCGGTGCGTCGGCCATCCCGGCGGATGGCTCGCCGATCTGCCTGCGGAGCGAAGCCATTTCGGATTCGAGACGTTTGAGAGATGAAAACTGAACGGCTGCCAATGTGACAACGAACAGCCCGCCTGCCGCGACCGCATACGTTCTCGCTTTCATAGGCATTCGATTCTCCATACACAACCTTACGACGACGTTACGGCCGGCACGTTTAACGGGCCGCGCGACACGCAAAGCTGCGCGTTCGGTGACAACATCGTCGATCCTCAGGATCGTTGCCAGTCTTCGATTGCTCCCTCGCGTCCGCCCGTTAACATTCGCCGTATGAACGACGATCACTGGGACGCGGTGACCGATCGCAAATTGGCCGCTTACGTCCTGGCAGTTCTCCTGTTTTTTGTGCTGCTCGTCACGGACGGAGACGGTTTCGTGTTTCTCGTCGATGGCGCCAACCTGTTGTTTCACGAAGCCGGCCACATCGTGTTCGGTTTCTTCGGCGACACCATCGGGCTTTATGGCGGCACGCTTGGCCAGCTGGTTTTCCCGATAGTCGTGACGGTGTCGTTCTGGCGGAAGGGACAGCCGTTTTCGTTCGCCGGCGGGCTGGTCTGGTTCTTCGAGAATCTGCTGAACATCGCGTGCTACATGGCGGATGCGCGCGCGCAGCAGTTGCCGCTGGTCGGCGGCGGCGACCACGATTGGACGAACATTTTCACTCGTTGGGGCGTGCTGGCTCAGGATACACAGATTGCCGGCGCAGTCCGGTGGATGGGCTGGCTGGGGATGATCGCGGCGTCGGCCTGGGTGGTCTGGCGCTGGCGCCAGGACCGCGCGGCCGCCCGTTCTTCGAACGGTTGAGCCAGCGGCAGTCACCTAGTCGATGGTCAACCAGAGCACCGGCCCAGTTGGGATGATCATTTCCGGCCGCCGGGAGTTGCGACGACTTCGGATTGATTCGCGGGCGCGGCCGGTGATTCCAAACTCCACCCGTGAATCGACCTGGTTTTGGGTGGGGCGCGAAGATACTCCTCGTGGGATACGAACAGGTCGGCGACCTCCGAAACTGTGTAGAGCGAATGTGTGTCGATCAGCTTGTCGGCATACTTCACCCGCAGCAACTTTTCGACTGCTCTTTTCGATGGCTTCCATCGGTTGGGATTAACAAAGGGAGGAATCCGTAATTCCTCTTGAACTGGAGGATCGCGGCGCAGGCCGTTGAATATTATCATCGGGAGGACCTGGTTTGTTCCTTTGGTCTTGTAAATGGAGATGCTGCCCTGATCAAAGTGATAAACGCTTCGAGGCATGTAGCGCCCGTAGTAAGTCATCAACCCGAAAAGGAGGACGGCTGCCAACAACGCCAGCAAGATTGGCTTCCAGAAACTCACGTCTGTTGTGAACGTAAGCGGTCGTGGCCGTGAGGTCAATCGATGTGACCGGAAGGAACCAATCGCTCGGGCGTGTCTCAAAACCTTGCAGCCGCGCGG
>DATEKZ010000054.1:0-2214 GCA_035277185.1 Verrucomicrobiia bacterium | reverse complement strand
TCGTGGCGGCCGGGACCCTGAAAGAGTTGCTGCGGCACGATAACTCGATCACCGGGCAATGCCTGCGCGCGCAGGAGGATAAGAAGTATCCGGCGCGAGGGCAGAGGCGGCCCGTTGTCGTAGCAGCCGACGCAAAGAGGGTCACTTCAAAATCCAAAGCCAGAAGTCCGAAATCCGAAATTGATCAGAGCCTCCTTACGTCGGCTGCTACGAAGAACGGCTGGCTCACGCTCCACCACGCCTCGGCGAACAACCTGAAACAGCTCACCGTCCGCATTCCGCTCAACCGCCTCGTCGTCGTCACCGGCGTCAGCGGATCGGGGAAAAGCACTTTGATTCGCGAGTGCCTGCTGCCCGCCATGGAAACGGCGCTCAAACGGAAGAAATCGGTCGTTTCAACACGGCCACGCGGCAACACCTCAACTCATCCCCTGGTCACCGGACACGAATCGCTCAAAGCCGTTTACGAAGTGGACCAGACGCCCATTGGCCGCACGCCGCGTTCGACACCGGCGACTTACGTCGGCTTTTTTGATGAGATTCGCAATCTGTTCGCGCAATTGCCCGAAGCCCGCCTGCGCGGTTACACCTCCGGACGCTTTTCCTTCAACAGCGCACAAGGCCGTTGCCCGGAATGCGAAGGCGCAGGCACGATCAAACTGGAAATGAACTTCCTGCCGCCGGCGTTCGTGCGCTGCGAGACGTGCCAGGGGAAGCGCTTCAGCCCGGAGACACTCGACATCGAATTCAACGGCCGGAACGTCGCCCAGGTGCTGGAGTTGAGCGTGGCGGAAGCCATCGAGTTTTTCACCGCCTTCCAGAAAATTCGGCGCCCGCTCGAAGCCTTGCGCGATACCGGCCTGGACTATCTCCATCTCGGCCAGACCAGCCCGACCTTGAGCGGCGGTGAAGCTCAACGCGTGAAGCTGGTCACTCATCTGCTCACCGGTTTGAAGGAGCAGTTGGAACTGTTCGACCCGAAACAGAAACGGAACCTCTTCATCCTCGAGGAACCGACCATCGGCCTGCACATGGCCGACGTGCGACGGCTGGTCGAGGTATTGCAACGACTCGTCGATGCCGGGCATTCGGTCATCGTGATCGAACACAACCTCGATTTGATCGCGGAGGCCGACTGGGTGATCGATCTTGGCCCTGAAGGCGGCGAAGGTGGGGGGCAAATTGTGGCGGAAGGAACGCCGGAGGAGGTGGCGCGAACTAAGAACTCGCATACCGGTCGGTTTCTTCGTAGCGTGCTGCCGTAGTGGTGTTCCGGCGAACGCGGCTGCCTCAGTTTTTCGGACCGCGGCCTTCCAGGCCGCAGCAGGCGCGGGATGATCGAGGCGTTGGGATTGTCCAGGACCCTCTGGATGGTCGCAGCCGTTGCGGCCTGGAAGGCCGCGGTCCGTTTTGGTTGCGGCGCCAATCGCGCTGCGAAATGGTCACGCCAACCCATTTAAAAAACCTTGAGCGATCCCTATGAAGAGATCATCGAGGGCGAGACGCTGCTGCGCTATCCGCCCGGCGCTCGTCACGAACAGATTTGTGAACGTCTGCACGCCTTTGTTGCGGCGAGTCTCGCGTCCGTAGCGACCACTCGCCTGTTGGCCTGCCGCTCGATCGTTCAACTGACGCCCGGGACGGTGGTGCGGCCTGACCTCGCGCTGGTCGCGTCCGCAAACGGCAAGCTCTGGCTGGCCGCCGAGGTGATCAGTTCCGACGATCACCGGCCCGACACCGTCACGAAGAAGCAGATTTACGAGGAATTGAACATCCCGCGCCTCTGGATGGTTGATTCGCGCTACGACAACGTGGAGGTCTATCACGGCAGCCAGTACGGCCTGATGCTGAAAGGAATCCTGGCCGCCCGGGAGACGCTCACGGAACAGCTCCTCCCCGACCTGCAGTTAACCATCGCCGAGCTGTTTCGCGCGTAGCGATTCGTCTCCCTGGCCAGGGCTACGCATTGCCGGATAGCGCCCTCTCCAGCAGTTGTTTCTCCCTCGTTCCATAACCCAGCTTCAGTGCTTCCGCGCGCGCCGCCGGCGTCATTTTCTTCCACGACTTTTGCAGGGCGTTGACCATCTTGTCGTCGCCGGTCTTTGCGGCGAGTTCCGTGAGCTGATGCTGAAGGAAGACCAGACACAACGCGTCTTCCAGCACACGGCTTTCGGCGTCGGCTGGAAAATTCCGTTTCAGATTCAAGGCCTGCAC
>DATEKZ010000053.1:0-3474 GCA_035277185.1 Verrucomicrobiia bacterium | reverse complement strand
GGTGAGGGGGTACGGTTCATGGAGCGGGCGAGCTTTTATCGAATGGCTGCAGCTCATATGAGATGTCCCAGTTTATCCCGCTTCGCGCGAAGATACCGTTCATTGTGCGGATTGGGTTTGATGCGGATGGGCACCTGCTCGATGATTTCCAGACCGTAGCCTTCCAGACCGACGATCTTTTTCGGATTGTTTGTCAGCAGGCGAATCGTTTTCAATCCGAGATCGCAAAGGATCTGGGCGCCCAGGCCATACTCGCGCAGGTCCATCGGATAGCCGAGCTTCTTGTTCGCCTCGACCGTGTCGTAGCCCTGCTCCTGCAACTTGTAGGCCCTGATCTTTGGCGCCAGGCCGATCCCCCGCCCTTCCTGCCGCATATAGACCACGACCCCGCGCCCGGCTTCGGCAACTTGCCGCATCGCCTGGAGCAACTGCGGACCGCAATCGCAGCGACGCGACCCGAACACATCGCCCGTCAGGCACTCGCTATGGACGCGCACCAGGACTCCCGGTTCTCCCGCCACATTCCCCATCACCAACGCCAGGTGATGCTGGCCATCCACTTTCGATCGATACAGATGCAAATCAAAATCGCCATGCTCGGTCGGCATCTTCACCACTTCGAGCCGCTCCACCAGTTTCTCTCGCGTCCGACGATACTTGATCAACTCTTCGATCGCGCAAATCTTCAGACGGTGACGCGTGGCGAACCGCGTGAGTTCCGAGAGCCGCGCCATCGAGCCGTCGTCGCTCATGATCTCGCAAATCACGCCGATGGGCCGGCACCCGGCCAGCTTGACCAGATCGACCGCCGCTTCGGTGTGCCCCGCCCGTTGTAAGACGCCGCCCCCCTTGGCTCGCAACGGGAAAACATGACCGGGCTGCACCAGGTCTTCAGCCACCGCCGTCGGGGCCGCCATCACCTGAATCGTTCGCGCGCGGTCGGCCGCGCTGATTCCCGTCGTGATGCCCCGGGCCGCATCGACGCTCACCTGGAAATCCGTTTTGAACGTCTCGCGGTTCTGCACGACCATCCGTTCGATGCCCAACTGCTGCAACCGCTCCGCCGACGTGGGGACGCAGATCAACCCGCGGCCGAACCTGGCCATGAAATTGATCGCGGTCGGCGTGGCATGTTCCGCGGCCATGATCAAGTCGCCCTCGTTCTCACGGTCGGCGTCATCCACGACGATCACCATCCTGCCTTTCCGCAAGTCCGCCACGACCGACTCGATGGAATCAAAGCGCTTCTTCATTCAGCGGCGATGAATGTAGCCGCGTCCCCGCCACGTGCCAGCAACAAAAAAAAACTCCCCGCCGCTCAAGGAACGACGGGGAGAGATCGGTTAGAAAAGAATTACCGCTTGGCGAGCAACATCCCGCCCTTCTCAGCGGGCTTGGCTGTCTTCTTCGTGAAGTTGTTCTTCTCGCAGCAAGCCGTCGCGCACGCGGTTTGAGCAGGCTTGTCCGCAACCGCCAGCTTCGCCGTGTCGGCGGATTCGGCGATCTTGGCCTTTTCCGCGCTCGGGGCCTTGATCTTGATCTTTGTGTTCGGACTGTCCTTGTCTTCGCCAGCCTGCACTGCGGGTGTTAATGCGAAGGCAACCAACGTGAGAACGACAATGAGTTTTTTCATAGATGTAATCCGGTTAATGCAAGGGATTCATACAGGACTTTGGTTCGCTTGTCAAAGCCTCGTTCAAGCCGGGCGCACCTTGATAACTGCCACCGGACGGCCAATTGGAACCGGAGTACGCCCGTCCTCGGGCGCAGCAACGTTCGGCCGTCCAGCGCGTGAGAACATACGACACCCTGGCTATTCTCGAGACTTTCTGCGCCCGAGGACGGGCGCACTCCGGTGGCGGTATCAAGCTGCGCCCGTTCGCCTCGTTCAATCGGGCAGCACCTGGCTCCAGTCGGTGATGCCAACGACCGGCAGCGCGAACTCAAATGCCTTTTCGCGGTCCGACGTGTCCGCGGCGCGGAAAACGTCGTAAATCCTCCGCGGCCGGTCGGGCGTCGAGAAACCGTCCGACTTCCGCGTCCACAATCCCAGGTTGAGGCCGCCTTCCCGGCTATGATCGACATGACGGTGAAGAATGAGGGCGTCGATACCCTCGAGCCGCTTCACCTTCTCCCAGGCATAACAATACCCCGCCGCCTGCCACACTTCCCCCTCCGGCTTGTCCGGACAATGAAAGCCTTGCTCCGAGAGAATGATTCGCCGCGGCTGGTCACGATACCGCATTTCCGTCCGCTGGAAATAACGGTCGAGCACTTCCAGATTCTTGAACGTGATTTTGGGAGTGTCCTCACGACGGGTGGGCGATTTATCCATCCAGCTTCGCGGCTCGAAGAGATTCTCCGGATACGGATGATGCGCCAGGTGCCAGTCGAAATCGCCGCCCAGTTTCGCGCGCCGATTGAATTCGTCGAGCAACTCCTTGCCGCCGCAATACCGTAACGGATCCTTCTGCATCACCTCCGTCCAAAAGTGGGTAAGCGAAAGATAGACGCGGGCACCAGCCGAGCTCTTGCGAACCGCTGTGTTCGCCACGCGCACGGTGCGCAGATAATCATCCACGACCGCGTCGCGCTGTGCCGGGCCGAGATTGTACCATTCCCAATGCGCGTTGACTTCATTGCCGATGATGTAACCCCAAACGCGACCATTCGCTCCGTCCGGTCGCGAGAAGTGGTCGGCCAGAAACTCCATGCAGGCCTTGAAATGGCGCAGACCGTCCGGCGTGAGCGTGTTGAAGGCGGTCAGGCCGTTCGGCGCGCCGGGCGAATAGTTAGGATGGGTCATGAACACGTCCGCCTCCTTGTTGCCTCCCGTGTAGTAGAGAACGATGACGTTCACCAACACACCGGCATCCGAAAGTGTTTTGGCTGGCAGTGATTCGAGGTAGCGGCGATTGAAGTGGTAGGTCTCGCCATCCATCCTCCAACTCTCGCTTTCCGACGAGGGTCTGATGTGGATCAGCGAGGCCAGGTTGAAATTCAGTGCCGCGTGCCTGATACCCAGCGCCAGCGCGTCGTCCACCATCTGCACTTGAAGGCCCTTTTTGCTCATCGCCTTGGGATACGACATATCGTTCTTCGCCACGCCGTGAAACTCTTCCACGTAACGCTCCACGCCCAGAGGCGTCAGCCCAAGGTGCGGGACGGATTGAAGGGCGACAAATCCTGAATACAGACGGTCACGCCGGCCATCGAACCGCGGCAACACGATCTCCATCGTTCCGCTGGCGCTGACTTTCATGACTTCGGGCGCCCGGACCGCGTTGGCGATCGACTGAAAGGGCGCCAATTCCGCGATTCTGATGTCGCCTGCGGCGTTCTTCAGGGTCAGCGTGAGGTCGTTCGCCGTTGCCGTCACCTGCGTAATCCCGACGCTGCCCGCCGGCCCGATCCACCACGCGGCGATGACGCACTGGCCGTTCGTACCGGGCGGATCGAAACGAAACCGCCATT
>DATEKZ010000052.1:0-3128 GCA_035277185.1 Verrucomicrobiia bacterium | reverse complement strand
CCGCTCACTCGAACTCGGCCAGGAGCCGCAGCTCAAGCCGTACATCGACATTCCGCGCATGGCGAAGATGGCTCTTGACATGTTGAACGATGCGCTCGACGCCTTCGTCCACGGCAACCCGGAAAAGGCACGAGCCGTCATACCGCGCGACAAGGAAGTGGACGCCCTCAACAAACAACTCCACCGCGAGCTGTCCAGCTACATGATCGAGAAACCCACGACGATCACGCGCTGTCTCAACCTGATGGTTATCTCGAAGAGCCTGGAACGGATCGCCGACCACGCCACGAACGTGGCGGAGGAAGTGGTTTATCTCTACGAAGCGAAGGACATTCGACACACCGGCAAGGGCAAGGAATCCTGACGGCGGGTTTCCGTCGGACATCGCTCAGGCCCGGAGGCCGTCGCGCCAATCAAGCGGCGCGTGAATCGGAGCGTCAGCGGCTTCGGGGACCGCCAGTTTCGTGGCGGGGTCTTCCAACTCGCGAAACAGCAGAAGGATCATTTCCAGCAGGTCATCCAGGTGAAACGGCTTCATGAGCACCATCTCGCTCACCCGGTTCAGAAAATCCTTCACTCTCAGGTTCTCGGGGTGGGCCGTCAGAAAAATGAACCGCTCGCACAGGTGCGGCTTCACGCGCTGGACCGCGTGAAAAAACATGTCCCCCGCCATCGTCGGCATCACCACATCGCACAGGATCACATCGAAGTCGGCCTCCATCACCGCCTTGAGCGCCTCCACGCCGTTGGTGGCGGCCGTGACCCGATAGAAGTACGATTCGAGGAAGTCCTCCAGCAGCAGTGTCTGGTCCGGATCGTCTTCAACGACCAGGACGCGCCTGACGTTGCCGCTCCATGACAGGGTGCGGGCCCGCAGGTATTTCGCCGACGATTGCATCGAACCGACTCTTAGCACGTCAGGTGGGGCGGTGTCATGTCTTTCCGAAGCGTTCAACAAACCGCGCCATGCGTTCGGTGGCCGTTTGAATCTGATCCAGCGCCGTCGCGAAACAGCAGCGCAGGTAACCTTCTCCACCCGGCCCGAACGCGCTGCCGGGCACGCAAGCGACCTTTTCCTGTTCGAGCAGTTTCAGCGCAAATTCCTTTGAACCAAGGCCGGTGGACTTGACGCACGGAAAGGCGTAAAACGAGCCGCGCGGGAGATGGCAGGTCAATCCCATCGCATTGAAGGCATTGACAATAAAGTTGCGGCGCAGCCGGTATTGCTCCCGCATTTCGACCGTGTCGGCCTCCCCATTCTGGAGCGCTTCCAGGGCCGCTTCCTGGCTGATGATACTGGCGCAGAGCATTGAGTATTGATGGATGCGCATCATCGCCTCGATCAATTCCGGGGGGCCGCACGCATAACCGATCCGAAATCCCGTCATCGCGTAGGCCTTTGAAAAGCCGTGCAAAAAGAGGGTTCGCTCCTTCATCCCCGGCACCGAAGCGATGCTCACATGCTCGCCCTCGAACGTCAGCTCGGCATAAATCTCGTCGGTGATCACCAGCAGATTATGCCGCAAAACGACGTCGGCGATCTTTAGCAACTCGGCGCGCGTCATCGTGCCGCCGGTCGGATTCGTCGGAAAATTCAGAATCAGCACCTTGGCGCGCGGCGTGACGGCTTTCTCGATGGCTTCGGCTGTGAGCGCAAATCCGTTTTCCGCCAGGCACGAAACCGGCCGGGCCACGCCGTGCGTCATTGTGATGCTGGGCGAATAACTGACATAGCACGGTTCGTGGTAGAGCACTTCGTCGCCAGGATTCACCACCGCCCGCAAGGCGATGTCGAGCGCCTCACTGACGCCGACCGTGACGAGGATTTGCTTTCCGGAATCGTAGGAGATGCCGAACTTTTTCTCCACGTAACCGCTGATTGCCTCGCGAAGTTTCAGCAGGCCCAGGTTCGACGTGTAACTCGTCTTTCCCCGTTCGAGCGCGTAAATCGCCGCTTCGCGAATGTGCCAGGGCGTGACGAAGTCCGGCTCGCCGACCCCGAGCGAAATCACACCCGGCACCGACTGCACGATGTCGAAGAACTCGCGGATGCCCGAGCGCGGGATATCGCGCACGTGCCCGGCGATGAACTGATTTGGCTGAAAGGGCGGCGCCATTTAAGGCATTAGGCAACTGGAAAACGGCGCGCGGGGGAAGGAAAAAGTTGCCCCTGCCCCGCCAAATCCAGGTTATAAACAGACGCGTCCGATGAACTTCGACGCCAACTGAATCATGTCTGGTAGTCCTGAATCATTCCCGCGGCGCGGCGGGATGTGGGTCGCGGCGCAAATGGCACTGCTGGCAGCCGTCGTGGCGCTGGGACCACTGTGGCCGGGCGAGTGGCCGTCGAATCTTGTCGTTGTCTGCGGGAGAGTTTTGCTGATGGTGAGCGCTGTGTTCGCCGTTTCAGGATTCGCGGCGCTGGGCCGCAACCTCAGCCCGTATCCGAGACCGCGAGCCGGCGCGACACTCGTGCGTCACGGCATTTATTCCCTCGTCAGGCATCCCCTTTACGCGAGCCTGATGCTCGGTTCGATCGGCTGGGCGTTGGTGTGGCGCAGCGGACCGGCGTTGGCGAGCGCGGTGTTGCTGGCGCTGGTGCTTCAGGCCAAGGCCAAGGTCGAGGAGCGGTGGCTGCGCGAGCGATTCCCGGAATACGCCGACTACGCGCGCCACGTGCGGCGGTTCATTCCGTGGGTTTATTGAACTCGCCAACGGCCGGATCACCGACACGGTAAGTGCAGGCGTCAACGTTCCTGCGATCGGAAAGGTCGCGCATCGCGCCCGCATCGACGAAGCCATATCCCTGCGGCACAAGAACAGCGACGGATTGTTCAAGGAGATACACCAAACCTGGGAACATCTGCTGGATTCTCGGGGCGGTTGGGCCAGGGGATTTCGGAGAAAGCGCGGGTTTTGCCGTCGAGTTGTCCGAGAAGGCCCCTGGCGTGTTGGAAAACGATTTCTGGAAAGCCGTCGGTGTTTATGTTGGCGACGCCGACAATGCGCCAATCTGGATTGAAGGAGGCGGTCTGGAAGAAGGATTCCAAGGCGACGGTTGTGACCCCGCGGAGGTATTGCACGACGAACCTGCCGTCATTGTGCTGCTGGACGAGGTCGGTGTGGCC
>DATEKZ010000051.1:0-5173 GCA_035277185.1 Verrucomicrobiia bacterium | reverse complement strand
CTCCCCCGGTGGGGGAGAGGGTGGCCGGAGGTCGGGTTCCGGGCTTGGGCGCAAGAACTCCAGCGGATGGATGAAGTGCACTCTTTTACCGCGGATTTCACGGATTCAAATTCCGATCCGTGTCATCCGTGTCATCCGTGGTCAAATCTTCAGGGTTGTAGTGTTGGGAGTCATGACGAGGAGGACAATCGGGATCGAACGTAAGTTCCCTCTCTTTCCTCGACCATTGCCTATGGAAATCCGCCTACGGGGAGACCGCGGACGGGTCTTCCTGCGGATGGACGACTGGAGTGGACAGCGCCATTTGTTGGGACGCTTCCAAACGACCCAACAAGAGCGCGGCCTCAATGCGCTTCCTCGCGGCGGTGAGCGCCCGGACCGGCATAGGCTTGAGCGGGCTGAAGACCTGCACCCGCACTCCGTCGGGAGGCCGGCGGATAAGATCCATCGCCGCGTTGTACCGGACATGTTGTCGCGCGGTCCAGGCCGAAGCCACCGCCGGAAACTGCGGGTAGGCCAGCCAGCCCAGGAAACGCGGCGTTGGCCTGAGGCGGAAATTCAAACGGTGGGTTAACACGACGGTGATGTCAGTAGCGCCATCCTGCAGCACCCGTTGAATCGGGAGGGGGTCGGCCACTCCGCCATCGGCGTAAGGATGGCCGTCCACATAGTCAAATCCGCGAGTGGCGAAAGCCATCGAAGACGTGGCGCGCAACGCCTCAAAAATTCGCTCATCTCGCGCATGAAAATAGACCGGCTCGCCGGAATGGCAGTCGGTCAGCACAATGGAAAAGCGGGTGGGCGCATTCTGAATGGCTTGGACGGAGAGCTGGACTCGCTCGCGGAACAGGTGATCCACCAGGTAGGCGAGGTCAATGACGGGTTTCCGGCGAAGGATATTGGTTTTGCGAACAACGTTGCAGGCATGGTCGCGCCAGATGGACAATCCGGGTTCGACCATCCCAGCCACAAAAAAGGCGGCGGAACAAGCCCCCGAAGACGCTGCATAGACCATGTCGTAACGGTTGAGCCCCCGTTCATGGAGGAAGCCCAGCACACCCGCGGCCCAGGCCCCGCGCATCGCCCCGCCTTCGACAATCAAGGCCCTTTTCCGACCTCCCTCGGGAGCCCCACCGTTGAACGACATCGTCGACATGTTACAACCGCCAGCGCTTCGTGACTCGCGCATTTGAGCGCGCGTCGCTGGCTGCAATCAGGACAGCATCGATCATGCCTTGATCAACCTGGAGGGAAATGTTTCCGAACTTATTTCGCCGGATGAGAAGGTATTTGTCGAAAGGCGCTCCGGGAGAGCAAACCGTGCCCAAGTTGTTTGAGGTGAAACATGACTCTGTCTGAAAGGGTTAGAGGCGCATTGATCTGCGGGATGGGACTCACACCGGGCAAAATGCCGAAGGGACCAGGATTTTTGCCGGGCACATCTCGGCGGGCGTGAACCGGCATCGCCTTGAATACGGCGCGGATGAACAAGAGGCGATTGCAGCGCCTTTGCATTTATGCCGTCAAAGACATCGGGATCCCATGAACCGGGCTGAGGTAGCGCAAGCGTCCCGCCTGCGAGTTCGTCGGGCGTTTCGCTGGGGGTTGGTTCGTGCGGCAGGGAGGCGGCGCGGACTTGCACCGAGGACGGCTGCGCTACGCGGCATCGGTTCAGGCCGCAGCGGGTCCGAAGAGAACGCGGCTTGGGAACAGTCGAAAATCTCCGAGCGTGCGGAGACGCTGCGGCCTGGAAGGCCGCGGTCCGAGCGCTTCGTCCACTCAATCGCGCACGGCGTTCATTCCGAGCTGGATGATTCTCTCGATCAGCCGCGGATACTCGATGCCGGCTTTGATTGCGGATTGGGCGAAGTCTTCTTCACGCGCCAGGATCGGGTTGGGGTTGGCTTCAATGAAGACTATGTGGTTGTCCGGCGTCAGACGCAGATCCAGCCGCGCGTAGCCGTCGATAGCGAGCAAACGGTAGATCTTCTTACAGGTCTGTTCGATTTCTCTGACCAGGGCGTCGTCGAGCTGGCGGGCGAATTCGTTCTGGATGCCCCAGCGTTTCTGATATTCCTCGTCCCACTTGGCTTTGTAGGTGGCGATCTTCGGTTCGTCGGGGGGCACTTCCTTGAACCTGAGTTCGCGAAGGGGAAACACCTGGAGCCGGTGATTGCCGAGGACTCCGGCATAAAGCTCGCGGCCTTCGATGTACTCCTCGGCGATGACGTCCTGATTGTATTTTTCGTGGATGAACGCGACGCGCTCCTTGAACTGGTCGTCGTTCTCGACGAAGGATGCCTGGGAGATTCCGAGCGACGCCTCTTCCTTGAGCGGTTTGACGAGAATGGGGAAGGCAAGCCGCCTGGGCCGGGCGATCCGTTTGCCCCGCGGAACGGTCGTAAAGTCGGGCACGCGGATGCGGTGATAGCTCAGGATTTTTTTTGAGATGCCCTTGTGTTTGCAGAGGGTGAGGCCGGTGGAACCGCAGCCGGTAAACGGCACATCGTGCATTTCCAGAAACGAGACGATGTTCTGATCGAAAGCGCGGTTGTTCTTAAACTGGTCGGCCAGATTGAAAATGATGTCCGGCTCGAAGCTGTGCAGTTTCTGATTGATGAGATCGGTCTTGTCGAAGATGGCAAGGTGTTCGGCGGCGCAGCCGAGGCTCTGCAGCGCCTCCAGCACGTTGGCTTCCGTCACCCAGTCCTCGGTCTTCAGTTCTTCGCTCAGGTCCTGGTCGAGCGTGGTCGGCCGGATGGCGTCGAACAGGGCGAGCACTTTGCGTTTCTTTTTCACTTCGTCCGTTTGAATTTGCCGGTGAACAGATGGTTCATGACCAGCGTGGTGACGTAGGCCACGGCCTGTGAAGGCAGCGCCGGTTCATCGGCCTTGACGTAGAGGTCGAGCTTGCCGCAGCGGTCGATGAGGCGGGTGAGCAGCTTGTTGACGCGATACTTCTTCTCGTTCGTCCATTGGCAGACCGAATCCATGATCTCCCGGCGATTCAGGCGCAGGTAGGCGGCGGCCTTGTGGCGGCCGACCACTTCGGGTCCCGCATCGAAAAGCTGTTTGAGGTCGTTGTCGTAGAAATCCGGATAGGAGTCTTCGTAGAGCTTCCGTTTGCGGGCATAATAGGTCTTCAGTTTGATGTGGAGGCAATTGTAATCAGCGGCGCGAAACCTGGGCTGATGAACCGGCGGTTTGGCGGAGATCGAACGCATCAGTTCGTCCAAGTACTCCAGCTTCCGCAGCGCCTTCCAGCCGCGGTAACGCTGGCGCCAGTCGAGGCCCGGGGTCAGCCAGACGGCGAACGTCTCGGCGAAATCCTCGTCCGGATGGCTTTGCGCGTACCAGTCGTCGAGATGCACGACGTAAGAGCGGCTGTAGGGACGGGGGCGGTAGAAACCGGCTTCTTCGGTCGAGGCCAGGCCAAACGTCTGCTGCCATTTCTTTTTCTTGTAGAGCTGATAGGCGTAGGAATAGGCATGAGCGGCTTCGTGTCGCATTAACTTCATGAACCATTCCGGTGTTTCGCCTTCGACCTCGAGGATCATCTTGCGCTCCAATTGCCGCAACCGCTCGTGGACGAGAAAAAACGGCACGAAAATCGCCGGAATGCCGACCGGCACGAACCACTCGTCGCCGACGAAACAGGGGGGGTGAAAAGCCAGGCCCTTTTGGGACAGCTCGTCATACAACTGCCGGATGAGCGGTTCGAGTTCCGTTCCCTCCAGTTTCAAACCGAGCCGGGAAATCCTTCGCTCGAGCAATTCGTCGTCGCCAAGACCGGACCAATCGCCGGAATCCATGGGTGACTCTACCACGCGCAAAACCGGCGTCACAAGCGCGCCGTGATCATCTTTGTCCCAGGTCCTTGCAGGGCGAGCCGCAACTTTCGCGAAACCATCCCGGATTTCGCCTTCTTTCAGAACCCCATTTTCGCCATTCGGTTCTGCAGCTCGATCTGGAACGCTTGCAAATCGATTGCCGAAGGCTTGTAGCCCTGTTTTTGGGGGGCCAGACCGAGGCGCCCATACTGGTCCAGATACCAGACCGCGCTGTTGCCGTCGCTGAACGTGACGCTGCCGCTGACCAGCGATCCGGGGCGCGCGATTTCATCAACCGTTACCGAGACGCGAGCGGTTCCCGTCCGACCTTCCTCTTCCGCAGTCGTCGGCGCGTCGGCTTCATCGTCGGGAATCACTGCCTCCTGTTCATCGGGAGCGCCGGCGGGGGCATGCGGGCTGCCGAACTCGACGGGATTGACGGGCGCAGGGTCCTTCGGGACGAGTTTGAGGTCGTCCACCAGAAGCCGCACTTCGATGTAGGTCATCCGGACGCCCAGTTCGGCATCGAGCCGCTTCTGAATCTCCGACAGTTTCAAACCTTCCTCGATCCACCCTGTCACTTTCTGCTTTTGTCCTTCGTCCAGAGTCATAGTTATTTGAAGCGAATGCGAATTGTCTGAGTAAGCCGGCCGAGCAAGGATTCCTTTTTCTTCGGTGTCGTTGTCTCCACGCCGGGCGGTAGCGGCAGGGATTCGCATTGGCCCGAGCAGGCGGGGCAGAAGACGCGCATCGTTCCGCCCGACAGGCGAAGCACATGGACGCACTCGGAGCAGAAGTTCTTTTGGCACCGCCGACAGCGGTGTGAGGCATGCACCGCGGCGTGGTTCAAACAGGCGGCATAACCATCGGCAAGAATCTTTGGCGCGGGCAATTGATCGGTGCTGACTTTAGGGATGGAAATGCGGGCGGTTTCGGCTTCGCCCCGCGCCTCCAGACGCAACTCGGCACTGCCCAACCGCAGAATCTGTCCGGCGCTCAAAGTCCCTTCCTCGATGCGTTTGCCATCGATGAACGTGCCGTTGGTGGAGCCGAGGTCGCGCACCAGGACCGAATCGTCCGAGAGCACGATCTCGCAGTGGAAACTGGAGACGGTGGCGTCATGGACGCGAAAATCATTCGTCGCATTGCGGCCCAGCGTGTTGAAGCCCTGCTCCAACTCGAAGGTCGCCGGCTGCGTGATGCCTGCTAATACAAATCGTCCCATAATCGAGAAGCACGCTCGCAGGTTACCTTATCCGCGGCTTTTTCTGCTGTCGAACGGATTCTGGTCGGAAGGCTAAATTGGCCGGCCGAGGTGGGGGGCGCGCCAGATCATTTGGTCG
>DATEKZ010000050.1:0-15999 GCA_035277185.1 Verrucomicrobiia bacterium | reverse complement strand
TGGGGCCGAGCCGACCGAAAGCGCCAGAGGACTGGCGCACTCCAAAACCTGGCGGGCGTCCGGCGGTTGTGTGAAGGGCGAGCACACACCGCTATTGCTTGAACGCGCGGCATGAATTCCAAAAGCGGTGTCAGCCCCGTTCCCCGCCAGCCACCGCACTCCAAAAAATTGGACGTGAGTTCGGGCCTATGGCGCACCCTTTACGTCGTAGCACCACAGCATCCCATGATCCCGGATGTAAAGCCGCCCGTTGGCGACAACGGGATAGGCCCAGGCTTTCTCCATTTGTTTCGCGTGCTTCGGCTGGTCCGGCGGCGTGAAGCGTCCCTTCTCACGATAGGCCTCCGGTGCCGGCTCAACCAACGCCACGTCGCCGTTCTCGCCGTGGAGATAAAGGCGGCCGTCAGCGTAGCAGAGCGACGCCGCGCCCAGCGCCCGATCCTCCCACTTCACCTGGCCGGTTGCGAACTCAACGCACAACATGGCTTGCGCCGTCGTCCCGTACAGGAAATCCCCGACCTTCACCGCGCCGCCGATGGCCGTGGGCAATTTCGATTCGAAATAGACCTGCTCGGCTTCGACGCTTCCGTCTTTGACCTTGAGTTTGACGGCGCCGCCGCCAGTGCCTGCCGAGCCGATGTAGATGTAACCGTCGCCGGCGAGCGGCGTCGGGATGTTCGCGTTAAAACGGCTGATCGGTTTCCCGTAACGCCACAACAACTTGCCCGTCTTTGGCTCCACGCCGACCAAACCCTTTTGCAGGAGTTGAACGTACTGCTTCACACCGCCCGCCTCGACGACGACGGCCGACGCATAGGCCGCCTGGTCGCCTTCCGGCAGGGCGCATTTCCAAATGACTTCGCCCGTCTTCCTGTTCAAGGCGACCAGCGTGGCTTCACTGCCGCCCGGCGTGCACACGAGGGCATCGCCGTCAACCAGCGGCGACTCGGCATAGGCCCAGTCGCCCGGCTTGCCCGCGAAGTCCGAGCGAAGATTCTTTTGCCAACGCACCTTGCCGGTGCTGGTCTCTAGACAGGCAAGGTCGCCGTCGGAGCCAAGAGCGTAGAGGAATTCACCGTCAATCGCCGGCGTGGACCGGGCGGCGGCGTAGTTCATTTGCGGGTTGTTGGGCCCGACTCTGCCGAGTGAAGTGCGCCAGACCCGTTTGCCGTCCTTCACGGAAAGCGCCTGCACGAACTCGCTGTCCATTCCCTCGTTGGCCAGCAGAAAGAGGCGGTCGCCTGCTACGGCGGGCGCGGAATAACCGGAGCCGGCATCGGCGATCTTCCAAAGCAGCTTTGGGCCGTCCGCGTGCCATTCCTTGAGCAGGCCGGTTTCGCGGGAAATTCCATTTCGTTGCGGCCCCCGCCACTGCGGCCAGTCGTCAGCCACGACAGACAAGATAGTTGATAAGGCAATAAGAATTGCGAATGAGCGTTTCATAATGAGGGTGTTGATTGGCGGTGTATCTTCCGCGCGCGTGTCGCGTCGTCAAAGCTATTCTGGAAGCCGATGTGGCCTTGCGACCGGCGCGTGGGATCGACATTAAGCGGCCCGATTTCGGCGGGCCAGGAGCGCAGATGTCCAATCTGCGCCGGACGCTCGCCACTTCGCGAACGCGCAGGTTGGACACCTGCGCTCCTGCCACGAATCGCTTTGAGGTCAGTGTCAAGATGTGCCCGTTCTTCGTCGGCGACGAACTTGGCTCTTGACCGCGTTTCGGGCGGTTCCCAATCTTGTGGCGGTTTCCAAGTCACTAACACGTTTATGAAACGCATTGGATTTACTCTTTGGTTCGCAGTGTGTTCATTCTCCTGCCTGCTTTCACTCAGAGCCGCAGAAGCAAAGTCACCGATGGTCAGTCCGGATTACGCGGCCGCCCTCCGCAGCGGAGACGCCCGCAAGCTCCGCGAGGCGCTGGATCACGGCGCTTCGGCCAACGCCCACGATGCTTCCGGCAACACGCCCCTGATACATGCCGCCAGTTATGGAGATCTCTCCTCCGTGCGCCTTCTGCTCGAGCGCGGCGCGGACGTGAACGCCGCAAACGCCGCGGGAGCAACGGCCCTTATGCGCGCGGCGTTCGACGCTGAAAAGGTCCGGGTGCTGACCGAACGCGGCGCGGACGTGAATGCGCGTTCGGCTCTGGGTAACACAGCGTTGATGCTCGCGGCGCGGCCGTTCGATTCCCATCGCGCTGTGGAGTTACTGTTGTCGCGCGGAGCGGACGCCAAAGCCACCAACCAGTTTGGCGCGACCGCCTTGATGGCCGCCGTGGCGGGAGGCGACGAGAAATCGGTGCGGCTGCTCATCAAACACGGAGCCGACGTGAACGCACAACCCGCCGCCAACCAGATGGGGTTCGTCCTGGGCGGAGGACGCACCCCGCTGATGTGGGCGGCGTATCGCGGTGACGGGGCGATCATGAAACAGCTCATCGATGCCGGCGCGGACGTGAACGCCGAATCAGCGCTGGGCACGCCGCTCTCGCAGACTGCGTGGGCGGATCACACGAGCGCGGCGCGACTGCTGATTGAGCAAGGCGCCAAGGTGAGCCAGACTGCGCGTCTGGACGGCTATACACCGTTACACTGGGCCGCTTCGACGGAAGAGAGGGACGCTTCGCTGGTAAAACTCCTGCTTAAGCACGGCGCTGACGCAAACGTTGGCGGCGGCGAGAACGTGGAACCGTTCATGGGCACTTTGCAGACGCCGCTGATGCTGGCGCGGCGACGCGGCGAAACGCCGATCCTCGCGGCGCTGTCCGCGGCCGGCGCCACCAATGCCACCCCGGATCGCGTTATGGCCAGGACACCGCCGGCTCGCGTCCTCCCGGAAAAACTGGATGCTGCGACGCTCCGTGCGGCCATCAATCAGGCCGTGGCGCCGCTTCAGGTAACCTCGATCGAGTCCAAGCAGGCTTTCCTGCGCCACGGCAGTCGCCAGGATTGCACATCCTGCCATCAGCAGTACCTGCCCATGGCGGCCGTCGGCATGGCGAAGAAATTCCGGGCACGGTTGGACACGCACGCGGAGCAGGAGCTGGCGACGATGGTAAGTCAGGGCGAGCTCAAGAATATCGAAATTGACTGGCAATCGCTCTTTCACCCCGACCCCGTCTATACAAAGGGTTACACACTCTTCGGTTACGCGGCAGGGGATTACGACGCCACGGAATACACCGATTCCTGGGTACACCACTTGTCTGCGATCCAGGGAAAGGACGGCCGATGGTTTAACAACCTGCCGCGCCCACCGATCCAAACGGGCGATATCGGCGCGACCGCGCTGGCCGTGCATGCGTTGCAGCGGTATCCGCTTACCGGACGAAAGGCGGAATTCACGAAGCGGGTTGAGCGCGCGCGCCAATGGCTTTGGAACGCGAAGCCGGAAAACAACGAAGGTCGCGTCTATCAGATCCTCGGTCTCGCGTGGGCCGGCGAACCCGCCCGCAAGTTGCAGCCGCTCGCCAAAGCGCTGCTCGCGGAGCAAGGGAACGACGGTGGCTGGTCGCAGTTGCCCGGCACCAAAAGCGATGCCTACGCCACGGGGCAGGCCCTGTATGCATTGCGCGCGGGAGCTGGAAAGGGGACCGCGGATCCGGCGATCGAGCGTGGGCTGCGGTTTCTCCTGGTGAATCAACTGGAAGACGGCACGTGGCACGTGCGCCGCCGCGCGTTCCCGTTCCAGCCGACCATGGACAGCGGATTCCCGCACGGACGCGATTCGTGGATCTCTGCCGCAGCCACGAGTTGGGCTGTACTGGCTTTGAGTCTTCCAGAGAACAGCGACGACGTGGCGCTGAAACGCTAAGCAGAATCCGGCTTCAACGACGGATTTGCGCGAATGAGACCGCGGACGGCCTCGTCCGCTCTTCGTCTCTCAACTCTCAACCAACAACACTCAATCTCCGACCCGGCTGAGATCACCGCACCGTTCCGGCTCGCAACACATCGAGCGAATAAAACGTGTCGCGCCATCGGACACCACCCTGGCGCACCGTCTTCCATGCCGAGTTGAGGACTGCATAGAACAGCGCCGGATAAATGAACGGCGTCATCGCCGCGCTGCTGAACGACCAACCCAGTCGCCGGGCGACGATTCCCGCCGGGAACAGCAATGACAGCAATGCAATTCCCGCTGCCATTCCACCGAGGGTCCCCGTAAACGGTCCCACGACCGCGGCCAGCCAGAACACGGGTCCGCCGAGACCAAGCGCCACGGCTGGCACAAATCGAAAATCAATCGCGGCAAAATAGTTTTTCTCCATCACCGCGATCATCGCACTTACAGTCGTTCCCCAGTGACATTCGGTGTCGTCGCCACCGATGAATCCGCGGGTGCGTTTTCCCGCGCGCCGCAGGAGCAATCCGAGCTTCACGTCGTCGAGCACGGTCAATCGCAGCTTCTCATACCCGCCGCATTCGCGATACGCGGTGGCGCTCGCGAGATTGAACGCGCCCATCCCCAGATACGCCTTGGGACGATCGCGGTTCACTCCGGAAAACCGGTTCGCCAGGCTCATGAGAAATGCCAGGTGCCATGCCCGGGCGCCGAGAGTTGCCTCGGTGATTCCGGGAGTCAGTGTGACGTGATCGGCACGGTCGCGCTCCGCGACGTGCACTGCCCGGGCGATCACATCGGGCTTCAACCAGCAATCCGCATCCGTGAAAAGAATCCCTCTCCCCGAGGGAGAGGGTCAGGGTGAGGGGGAACGCAACGCGCTCAAAGTGGAGGGCTGCAAAATAGTGCCGCGCCCCCGGCAAGCCCTCTCTCCTCTGTCAGATCGCGGCGACTTGAAGGCTGCGGCGATGATCCAATCTCCGCTTTTACCTGCCTTTGCATCTTTGGATACGGGCGCACACCTCCGTGTAGATCAAGGACGTTTTGCCTTCGAAACCCGAATCGGTGCCAACAAAAATCCAGAGCGTGCCCGTCCTGTCCGTTTCGAGAATGATCGGCGCTGGCGTTGCCAATTCCTTTAATTCGAACTGCTCGCTGTGGCAGTTCGTGATGCCGGTCGCGATATTCCCGATCACCATCGCGTTAGTGCCGTCATTCGATTGATGGCCGATGTCTACGTTCATCCTGACCATGCCGTTTTCGATGACGGTCGAGGGCTCTTCCACCGACGCGCCAAACTTCATATAAACGTTTGCACCCGGATCTCCACCAATTCCGATACAGCCCGTCGGCGCCCTCGAGAGGAACTGGATGCCTGCCTCCACCTGGTAAAGAGTGCGGGGTTTGAGACCGCAGATGGGACGCTTGATGAACATGAACATGTCGTCGCTGCGATTGCTTCCAGAGACGAAGAGTCCCCGATTCAGGTCGTCGGATCCGTTGGCGCACGCCCAGGCGAGTTCGTGGAAATCCTCTTCACCCGCCCGATAATCCGCAAAGCCAACCTCCCATTCACAACAAGAGTCACGAAGGTCAAAGACGGCAAATAGATCGTGATGATGAGGCTCGCCCACCATCCTGGATGAAAAATGAAAAACAATAAGCGAGACCAAAAGACTTCGTCGCAGCATAGGATTTAACGCAATGATTGTGATGCGAGTCTCGCAATTGCAGCCCGCGGTGGCGAGGTAGGTGTGTTACCCAGGCTCCCGGGGTCTGGGGTTGCCAAGTCACGCTGACGGCCTACGCTCGCCATCGGTATGAAGACTTCGATGAAGTGCCACTGGTTCGTCTCCATCCTCTGGTTTGTAACGGCCCTGTCGTCGGACGCCGCCGTGCGCACGGAGAACTTTGACCGCGAGCCGCGCAATTGGGAGGGCGTCAATAACCGCAACAAGCATTTCGAGCCGAAGACGGTCGAGCAGAATTTTGGTCACAACGCGACGACGAGCCGCGCCGGCGGAAAGGCGGGCGAAATCGGGGGCCGTATCAACCCGGCGGGTGAACCGGCCTATTATGGCTTTCGTCTGCCAAAACCGCTCAACCTCGATTCACCCATGACCGTCGAAGGACGCTTGTTCGTACCGAGCGGCAGCGGCCATTGTTTGCTCGGCTTTTTCAACACCAACACGCTCAATGAATGGCGGACCCCGAACACGCTTGTTGCCCGCATCAACAGCCGCGGCGAATCGTTTCATTGTCACCTCGAGTATTGCACGAGCCGCTGGCGCGCTTCTGCCGGTGTCATCGGCGAGATCGTCCAGGGCGAACGGATTACGGCCGCCGGAATACCCTGCAGCAAAACATATCCGTGGAAGATGGTCTATGATCCCAATGGCGCGGGCGGCAACGGCCTCTTGAGCTTCACATTGGACGGAAAAACCGCGCGTTGCGAGATCGTCCCGGAACACCGTCGCGGTGAAGGCATCGCCGTCACGCACTTTGGCCTCCTGCCCGTCTTGAAGACGTGGGACGGCCCCGGCGAGACATGGCTCGATGACGTGACGATCAACGGCGTCGCCTTCGATTTCAGCGAAGACCCGAAATGGGACGCTCTTGGCAATCGTCGCTCCTACATCACTTCAGACACGCGACCGAAATTCGATTTCGGCTGGAGCCCGACTCATCACGCCGGCGGCAAAACGGCGGGCGAACTGGGTGGATTGATCTTCCGTGGCGACTGTCGTGAGCCGGCTCGCATGGCCTCTTACGGAGATCGGCTCGGCACGCTGACCCTTAACACGAAGCTCGAAGCGCGCGGAAAAGTCGCGGTCCTGCGCGCGATCAGCGACAGCACGGCGTCGATCGGCTTTTACCACTCGAAACACAGCATGCAGAGCAATCCGTCGCAGAAGTCGTCGATACCGATGGACTATGTCGGGATCAACATCGAGGGCCCGTCGGGAGAAGGCTTCTTTTTTTATCCGGTGTATCGGACGCACAGCGACGAAGGGACGGCGCTTGGATCCAATGGCGGAAAGTCACCGCGCATCTATCCCGATCGGAAGGTGCACGATTGGTTTCTGCGGTACGATCCTGAAGGAGCCAAAGGCAACGGACAGATCACCGTCGGCCTCGACGATCAGACGTGCACGCTCGACCTCGCGCCCGGGCACAAGACCATTGGCGCCACCTTTGATCGTTTTGGCATCTGCACTCCCTGGATTGATGGCAACAGTGTGACCGTCTATTTCGACGACGTGAGCTATACCCACGCGGAGAACTGACCTGTTCCGGGACGGGAATCACATCGGACTCCGCCTGATTCGACTTCTCCAAATCCACTTGGATTTCCGATGGCGACGAGCCTGTTCTGAACCGGAGATTTCACGCAAGCGTAAGAAAACAGGACCCTTTCGTTATGGGATGAGCTGTTGCCGGGCTGTTCACCTGCCTACAAGGCTGGGGTATTCTCCTACCCGTCTTTTGCGGTATTGACCCACTTGTATCCTTCCGGCGGAGGTGCAGCATCCGGAACATGAGATCCCCCGTCACCGCGAAGAGACGAGGGTTTGTGCTTACCCAGGGAAGCGGAATCGAAGTTCACGCCGGGATTAAATGGATTCTCATGCTTGTAATAACCACCACCAACAACAAAAGGTAAAAAGTCTATGAGCAGCATATCCTGCAGCCACTACATCCGCGCCGGCACCATCGAGCGCGGGCTTATCCGCGCAGTGTCAAAAAGAAGTTTTTTGTCTGTCGTTATGCTGACGTTTTCGTTGGTTTTGCCAGGACAGGTATGGGCCGCCACTCGTTGGGTGGATGCGGCCGCCGCTTCGCCCACGCCTGGCACGGGCTGCGGCGCCAGCGCCGGATACACCACCATCCAGGCTGCTGTCAGCGCGGCGGCACCCGGCGACACGATCATGGTCTGCGCAGGTGTGTACTCTGAAAACGTATCGATCCCCGTTGCAAATCTTACTCTCAACGGCGCGCAAGCAGGCAATCCCGTCGCCGGACGAACGTTTGCCGTCGCAGAATCCACCGTGACCGGCACGATTACGATCCAGGCGGCGATTGTCACCATTGACGGTTTTTCGCTGACCAATCCCGGCCAATCGACGGGAATTCTTATAAAAACGGCAGGCAATAATGCCTCGATCATAAACAACATCATTAATGGGATCGGCGGGGTGTCCTTTAGCGGCAATACCCAGGGCATTTATCTCGAACATGGTCCGGACAACGTAAGCGTCGTAGGCAACAGGATCCAGGGTGTCGAGGGCATACTGACTTCGAATGGTGGCATTTTCATCGGCGACAGCACCGCGTCAAATCCAAGTCTGAACATCCTGATCGAAGGAAATTCAATCTCGGACATCCACAGCGTGAGCCGGGGAGCCTACGGGATTCAGATCAACAATGGCGCCAGCACCGCTCCGTCCGCCGTCGGCTTTACGACGGTCACGATAAGGAATAACACCATCGACAACTTGATTGGTGGCGGCTGGGCCCACGCCATCGGGCTGGAGGGCGACACTCCCGGTGTTGTTGTGGTGGGCAACTCGATCAGCAATGTGGTCGATCTTACGCCTACGATCCTTGGGCAGGACGCCGTCGCAGTTTGGTTCGAAGCCAATCCTTCCTTCTCAACAGCCAGCGTGAACGAAAACAACTTCAACGTCACGATCGCCGCGTATGGGATAGCGGTTCACCCTGCCATCATCGGCACGGGAGCGGTGGATGGTACCTGCAATTGGTGGGGCGACGCGAATGGTCCGGGGCCAGTCGGTCCAGGCCTGGGTGCCAGGGTCACTACGCGGGTCAACTTCACTCCCTGGCTCACCGCGCCCGCTTCGGTGGGGGCATGCATCGGCGGCCTACCCTCTACTGCCGGGAAGGTGACAGGCGGAGGACAGATCCCTGGATCAGATCCCATCTTCTCTCCCCTCGGAGATCTTCTCTCGGTGCCGGCCTTGCTGCCCAGTCTGGCCAATCCCAATGAGAAGGCCACGTTCGGCTTTGTCGTGCGGTGCTGCCCGGCGACAGGCAACCTGGAGTATAACGACCACGAGACGGATGTACGGATAAAGGCCCAATCCATTGACGCGCTGATTATCAGCAACGGCGGTTGTGGTCCGAACACGCACGCGACGTTCACCGGCACGGCCTCGGTGATCCGGTCCACCGGCACGACCACGGAGCCCTTCACCGTCGAAGTGGACGACTGCGGCGAGCCAGGGACTGCGGACACGTTCAGCATCAGGACTACGACATACTCGAACGGGCCCAGCACTCTGATCGGTGGAAACATCCAGATCCACCGTTGACAGCCAGGCGAGAACGCGCATTGCGCCCTTGAACCGGGAATCTCCCTCTCACCCGGTCCCGCGACTGCGGGACCCCCTCTCCCCGCGGGGGAGAGGGAGGGGGCGGGTTCATGGAAAGCCACCCCGACTTTTGGGTAGTGCATAGTGCATTGCGGCCATGAACCGTAGCAGCCGACGTAAGGAGGTTCCAACTTCCTCCGCGGAAATAGAACGAGCCTCCTTACGTCGGCTGCTACGGCGTTCATGGAGAATTGGCTCATTGGCGCACGGCCCTTGCGTGAGGCGAATCGTTCTCAATGGCTTAATTCCAAATTCTCAATTCTCAATTCTCGATCGTCACCAACTTCGTGACTTTTTCCGTCGCCCGCGACCTTCCGCACGCGCGGACGCCAGCCGGTAGCGGGATTGTCGTTTGGATTCGTCCCGTCTCCCTTTACGGGGAGGGTCAAGGTGCTCCTAGCAGGTCGCCCTTGGTGAACAGCGCAACGACCCGATGCCCCAGCGCCTCGATCTTCTCGCGTCCACCTTCCTGGCGATCCACCAGCACGGCGACGAACGCGACGGCGCCGCCTTCCTTCTCGATCGCGTTGATGGCGGCGATGGTTGAATCGCCGCGGGTGACGACGTCATCAATGACTACGACCGTATCGCCTTTCTTGAAATTCCCTTCGACCAGTTTGGTCTGGCCATGCGCTTTGGGTGATTTGCGCACGGAAAAGACCTGCAACGGCGATGTATCCTTGGCCACATGTGAATACATCCCGACGGCCAGCGCGACGGGATCAGCCCCCATGGTCAGCCCGCCAACGGCAGCCGGGTTGAGCTTACGGTCGGCCTGTTCCTTGCGGATGAGCGCATGCATCAACTGCCCGACCAGCCAGGCGCCGGCGGGATCAAACGTCGTCAGGCGGCAGTCGATGTAGTAGTTGCTTTTGGCGCCCGAAGAGAGCGTGAAGTCGCCGTGGAAAACGGACTTCGTTTGCAACAGGTTCAAGAGGGCGGTCTTGGCCTCTTCAGTTTTCAGCATGGGCTGCATGTTCATAGTTTCACGATTCCTTTGCAGTCCGGGTAGGCGGAGCAGCCCCAGAACTGCTGGCCGGCGTTCTTGCCGGTTTTGGCGGTACGCAGGACGGTGGGTTTTCCACACTGCGGGCAGGCAGGGATGCGATCAGACGGACTGGACGAATTAGGCTGATCCTTCCTTCGCTGGCGTTCAGCGAGGCGGGCGGCGGCGAGTTGTTCGCTATAGCCACCTTCTTCCACGAATTGTTTTTCCAAGGAGGCGATTTGCTGGTCGAGCAGGTAGTTGGTCTGGTGGATGAGGCAAATCAGCGCGTTGGCGCGCACGGCGGGATCCTGGTGATCCAGCCATTGAGTATGAAGTGCCCAACGCTGCTGATCAGACAGATCCGTCAGATCAGACTGATCGTGGTGATGCCCTCGGAAATGCTGTGGAACACTGCGTACTGCGGCGGCCTCTGTGCAATCGGGCGTCCACTGTGGCAGACGGCGCTGGCGCAGGAAGTCTTCATAGTCGAGCAAGAGTTCTTCGAGGCTGGCGCGCGCGGTATTAAGCAGCCGCAACTCCGTTTGCGAGGAAGTCGCGGCAGCGCGGCTACCCTCGGCGATATTCTGCCGTCCGGAACGCGCAGCCTGGATCATCTGGTCCACGGTACGGGAACGAGCATCGAGGAACTTCTCGCAAAACCAGTAAGTCGCGTCATAGATGATGGTGGCGGTCTGGAAACTGCAGGTTGACCGATAGCCACCGCTGGGCCGTAACCTAGACATACGGGGTTGCCTCCAGCGAATACGATGACAGAATCACTTTCACGTGGACTATATCAGCACATCAGGCGCAGCGTTTGCACCCTTAAGATAAGGCTAGAGATTAACCGTCGGCGGCGATTCGGAAAAGCTTTTCCAGCCTGCCAGACTCCGGCTCATTTACGAGCCCTGGCACAGATTTGCACCGCTACAAATACGGCGTGAAGAGCCGGGCGACACCGTCTCGCAAGCGCACGGGCAGGGAGCGGCCGTCCACCTCTTCGAGTGTCACGGGTTGCGCCCCGTGCAATTTGTTCCGCACGATCGCCTCCATCTCGCTGGCGAAGTCCCGTCCGTAACATTCGACGTTCAATTCGAAATTGAGCCGGAGACTGCGCGGGTCCCAGTTGGCCGAGCCCAAAAACACCCAGTGATTGTCCACGATCATCAGTTTAGAGTGGTCGAACGGGGGCGGCGTCAGCCAGATGCGGCAGCCGCGCTCGAGCACCTGCCACCACATCGCGCGCGAAGCCCAATGCACGTAAGGTAGATTGCTCCTGGCCGGCAAAATGATGTCCACCAGTACGCCGCGCAGGGCGGCCAGGTTCAGCGACGTGATGAGCGACTGATCGGGCAAAAAGTACGGCGTGAGAATCCGGACGGAGGATTGGGCGCAGGACAACGCACCGAGCAACGTCCAGCGCAACTTGTCGAGGTCCACCTCCGGTCCGTCGGTGATGACCCGCGCAATGACGTTGCCGCATTCTTTCAACTCCGGGAACCACGCATCTCCCGTCAGGACTTCCCGGGTGCAGAACGCCCAATCATCGGCAAAGGCCTCCTGCAACTGCGTCACCGCTGGGCCTTCGACTTTAAAGTGCAGGTCCTGCACGGAACGGCGCGGTTTGTCGGCCAGCACATTGCCTTCGCGGATGTTGATGCCGCCGGTGAACCCGATCCGGCCATCGGCCACCAGGAGTTTCCGGTGGTTGTGGAGGTTCATGGTGGTGAGCCGCCACGGGGCGAGCGTCGGAAGAAATCGCGCGACTGGCACGCCGAACCGTTTTAATTTGCCCACGATCGAAGGCCAGGAATAACGCGCGCCTGCATCGTCAATCAGCACGCGCACCTGGACGCCACGCTTGACGGCGCGGGCCAGCGCTTCGGCGAATTGATTCCCGCTGCGGTCGTTGTCGAAGATATAGGTCGCCAGCGAAACGGAGACGGTGGCATTTTCGATGGCCGCGAGCATTGCGGGAAACGCTTCATCTCCGTTGACGAGGGCTTGCACGCGGTTGGCGGCCGCCAGCGGCCGTTTCGCCACCCGATCCACCACACGCGCGAGCATCCGCAAATGCTCTGCCTCGAGGCGGTGCGGTTCACCCATGTCATCGGGAATCGGCCTCAGGCTCGCATCGTCCGACGCCCTGCCGATCCGTAACGAAAGCGCGTGACGACGGATGCGGTTCACGCCCAGGGCCAGGTAGAGCAGGGGACCGGCGAACGGGAGCAGCCAGATCAATCCGATCCAAAGGGCCGCCGCGCGCGAATCCCGCTTGTTGAGCACGGCGTGCATCGAGGCCAGCAACGAGGCCAGAAAGCCCAAGCCGGCAACAAGGTGGGGCCAGAATTCCGCGAGATGATTCCGCCAGTTCATCGTGGCGGTATGTATGCGCGAGAAACTGCGAGAAGCAAGTTTCGACGGCGGAGATACGAAGGGGCGTATCTCAAAGTCTTGCAGCCGCGCGAATATTCGGCCGCTTCCTTCCCCCTCACCCCGTACCCACTGCCATTGAATTAAGCGTCTGTGCGGGAGCTGCCGCATGAATGCGGCGTTCCTGGCGCGACTGGAAGGCAGGCTTTCCGGGGAACGATCGCACAGTCAACGCGCCCGCACGCCGACAAAATAGGAACGCCGGATTCATCCGGCTTTCGAGGCCTCCGATAACTTCACCATCTCGTGATTCGTCCCGGCTTGAGTCTAGGGACCGTCGTGACGCACTGATCTGGAAGCGCTCACTGAACTGTCCAGAGAGTGACGGAGTTCTGGTCTTTGACGAACAGTCGATTACCCGAAGCGACGGGATAGGCGTGGGTCGGCGAGTCCGCCACTTTGATCCGGGCCAGTTCGGTGTACGCCTTTTCGCCGGGTTTGAAGACAATGAGTTCCGAAGCCGGAGTCAGCGCCAGAAGAACCGAGCCCGCATCAACGATTGAACCGTATCCGCCACCGCCTCGGCCTCCGCCGCCCCGACCGCCGCGCCGTCCCCCGCCTTGTCCGGCTCCGGCTCCCGGTTCTGCGGCACCCGCCGTTGCGGTGGCGCCTTGCGCTTCTGCGCCGGCGGCTGCGGCTGTTGGAGGTGTCAGTGGAGCCGTCCATGCCGTTTTGCCGTCCTGCGCGTTGATGCAGAACAACTCGTTCCCGGCGGTGAGGCCATAGAGCCATCCGTTCTTAAGCACGGGCGAGTTGAACATGACGGAGTTGTCCGGGTTTTTCCAAAGTTCCTTCCCGGCGAATCCGTCCCCTTGTTTTTCGATTTTCACCGCGGTGGCGCCGCGTCCCGATCCGCAGTAGATGAGCGTCTGGCCCTCCACGATGGGCGTGGCGGCGTTGTAACCTCTGCCCTGAACGACGTACGGGGTTTCCCACGCGAGTTTTCCATCCACCGCTGTCACCGTCAGCATCCGGGTTTCCGTCTGGGCCGCAATCAGCTTGACGCCGCCAATGTTCATCAGCACAGGCGACGCGTAGGCGGGGGAGTCGCTCGTAAATTTCCACTTCTCGTTGCCCGTGGCCAGGTCGTAAGCCACGATGGCAGAGTTGTCAGGTCCGTTCCGGCTGCCGTTCTCCTTTCCACCCAGTTGCGCGATGCAAAGGCCGTCCACGATGATCGGCGAACTGGATGGGTAAAAGCTGGGCCAGAAACCTTTGAAATCCTCCTTGCGCCAAAGCACTTTGCCTGAAGCGGCATCCAGACAGGAGAGGACTCCACGCACGCCCAGCGTCACAACCTTTCCATTGGCCACGGCAGGTGAACAGCGCGGCCCCGAGAACCCCGAGGCGGGTCCGGTGGCGCCCAGTGAGTCGTATTTGTCCTGCCACAGTTCCTTGCCGGTGGCGGCGTCCAGGCAGCGGGTGATTTCAGAGCCGTCCTGCCTCGCGAATACGTACAGTCGATCCCCCACGAGCGATGGAGTGGCGACGCCCTCGCCAACGCTGAGTTTCCATTTCTGCGTCAGCTCTTTGGGCCAGGTCGCGGGCGGGGTGAAGGCGGCGGCTTTTCCATCGCGGCTTGGACCCCGCCACTGAGGCCAGTCCTGCCCCGACGCACAATGGGCGCCCATCACGAGCGCACAACCTGAGATTACGGCGAGCATTCGATTCGCGTTTTTCATGGTAGGTCCTGTTTGTTGAACGGATGACGAAAGTTGATTCTCTGGTCGCTCGAAGATCGGACTCCGCCGGCCAACCCTAATGACAACCGAGAGAGGATACGGGTTACCGGCATACTGTGCGAATAAGCCGTACCGATGCGACTGAGGAACGAGATACGCGAACCACACGAAAGCGCAGCATCAACAGACCGAAGCAGCCCTATGTCGCACTCATTCTGAAAAACAGCGGTGCCCGGATCGTGTGGCTTTCACCATTGGCGAAGGCGGTAATAACCCCGCGAGTGGTTGGTGAGCGCTCCCAGGTCGTTAAAAGAGATGTCGGGCAGGATGGCACTTCTGGGGAGGAAAGGGCTGCCGGCGACGGCATCGGCGCGTTCGATCTGGAAAACGCGACCCGGTCCTTCCCAACTCATACCGACGCCGTGCGAAGCGCCATCAGACTGGATGCCGAGGAATCGCGGCGTCGGCGCCGGCAAGACGGCGTCTGTGACGATGAACACCGCATCGAGGCCAAAGTCCGCCAGGTCCTCGACGGGCGCGAAGGCGTTCAGGAGTTCCAGGTTGTGAAACACAACGTAACCCGAATCGCTGAGCAGATCACCCGGCTGGATGGGACCGAGCGTCTGGTCCTGAAAGCCGACTTCAGTGGAGAACCAGATTTCTCCGTGGAGCCAGATGTAAAGCGCGTCGAGGCCGAAATCCTTTGCGGCGTTCGTCGGTTGAAAGCGGGCGAGCAGTTGCTGATTGCTGCGCACAACCCGGCCGATGCTGGAAAGCACGTCGCCGCTCTGGAGGGTGACGCCGAGCTGCTGGGAGAAAGTATTCGTCTCGATGGAGAAGAAGACCTCGCCGTCGTCGAATGACTGCGCGGCATCCAGCCCCGCGTCGGCCAGTCCGGGCTGCGGCGCAAAGGCGGCCAGCAGGTCCTGATTGCGGCGGAGGATGCGGCCCCGCTGTGAAAGCAGATCACCGTGTTGGATCTGGCCGAGGGTTTCGCTAAAGATGTCCCGCTCGATTGAACAGGCGATTTCACCGCCAGGGAGAACGTCCATTCCGTCAAGACCGAGGTCGGGGACGGATGGCATGATGCCGAGTCGGACCGTCAATTCCTGGTTGCGTTTTACGATGCGGCCGACGGATGAGATAAGATCGCCGGCACTGACGGAGTTCGACGGCGGCTGTCCGTGGCCGGAGGTAAATCCGTTGATGGTCGAGAACCAGAATTCGCGCACGGGCGCCGCGGCCAGACGCAGTCGAAAGACCTGGGCGAGCGTGCCGTTCGTCTGGTCGAGCTGAAGGTCGATCATCGGCCAGGGCCGCTCCACGGCGACCGTCGAATTGGTGAGGAAGCAGAGTTTGTTGGTGACACCATCGTCAATTTCCACTTGCAGGAACATCTGCTGGATGACGGCCAATTGGCCGCCGAACTCGAACGTGCCGCTGCCTTTGATGATGTATTCCCGCCCCGAGCCCGCTTTGAACTGGAGGTCCTCGACGGCGTAACGGGACACGAAGGGGTTTTGTTCGACCAACCGGAGATTAAACGTTCCGCGCATCGGCTCCTGAATCACGGGCCGCCCACAGACAGGACAATCGTCAATGAGGTAACTGTCGTCGAGGAGCAGGTAAGCCCACGGCGCGTTCGAGGAGATCGCCTGGG
>DATEKZ010000049.1:0-2642 GCA_035277185.1 Verrucomicrobiia bacterium | reverse complement strand
CGCAGCGGCCTTTGCCTTCGCAGCGGCATCCGCCGCCGCCCGTTCGGCTGCTGCTTTATCGGCGGCATCCGCGGCGGCGATAAAACTGGGATCGACCTTGGCGAGGCGCACAGGGCGGTCCTCCTTGACAGAAAGCACCAGCCCTTTCCGGTCGAATTGGACCTTCCATTGCGAGTAAAGCCATAAGGCGCCCTGCGCGGTCTGCAGCTTTCCCTGGGGCTTTCCGAGCGCCGCTTCGACTTCCGCGGTGCCGCGGCCTGTCAAATCGGGCGCATCGGGCGTGGCTGGTTTTGAGTCAGAACTGGATGGATTCGAGGCAGCGTTGGTGACCGCAGGATCTTTGGCCGCCGGGCTGACGGCAGAACCAGTCGGCGAGGGCTGATCGGCTGCTCGAGCTTGTTCGCCAGCAACGGCGCTGACGACGGTCAACAACATCAGCATTCCGGTCCAACTCAATCGGCGCGGCAAGATCGCCAGACACACGAGTCGGATCCGGTTTTCGGCGACATTTGATCTGTTTCTCATAAGCACCAAGGAGAAGTCAGCAGGAGACGTTCCGGGTGCGACGTTCCTTTCGTCAACGGTGGTGCCGATGCTTTGCCACGGTCCGGCGTTCATTCGCTCTTGAGGTTCACAAGCCGGATTCGGTCAGTGAGACACGACTCCGAGGCAAGAGATGACCACAATTTCGATCTGAATCGACGCGCTGCCGCGCGAGGGCAGGAATTCCGAACGGCCTCATGGTGAACACGGGGAACCTGGCAACGACCCTTGTGTGTCCATTAGAGGCAGCGGCCCCGAAAGATTGACAAGGGCGTGCCCTCTGTTTTGCTTTGTCCGTGAATTGGGCCCGTGGCGTTTGCCTTGCAGTAATCTTGCTGAGCCTTTGCTGTCAAGCTGTGGCTCCTTTGTCGTGGTTCGAAGGCGCGGGATTTCGAAGTTGCGAGGTTCGTCCAGAAACCAACGGAAATGCGGGGTTCAGGCTGATGAATCCAAAAACAACCGGGGTTGAATTTACGAATGTGCTTCAAGGCGATGCCTATTTGACGAATGCCGTGGCGCACAATGGGGCCGGAGTGGCGATCGGTGACGTCGACGGCGATGGCGCGGTGGACATCTACCTGTGCAGCTTACAGGGACCGAATCGACTCTACCGAAATCTTGGCCATTGGCGTTTCGAAGAAATGGATCTGGCGGATGCCGCCTGCGCAGGACAACTCTCGACCGGCGCAACGCTTGCGGATGTGGACGGGGACGGGGATTTGGATCTCCTCGTCAACGGCATCGTGGCGGGAACTCGGCTCTTCTTTAATGACGGAAGGGGCAGATGGACGGAAGAAAGGAATTCGGGTTTGTCGCGCACCGCGTCGGCTACCTCCATGGCCCTGGCGGACATCGATGGCGACGGCGATCTGGATCTTTACTGCGCGCATTATATCGACGTGATGTATCTGGCCGATCCGACCACTCGTTTTGCTGTGGCGAAACGGGGCGACCAGTGGGAGGTAACAAAGGTCAATGGTGAATCGACCCGCTCGCCGAGGTGGAAGGGGCGATTCGAGGCGCTCCCGGACGGGAAAGTACGCGAATTCCCGGAGGTTCACGGGCTCTATCGCAACGATGGGCGTGGACACTTTACCGCCATCGAGTTCGAGCCTGGCACGTACTTGAACGAAGCGGGCGTGCCGATCCAACCCCATCGCGATTGGGGCCTGGCGGCGATGTTCCGCGACCTCAACGAAGATGGAATTCCTGATTTGTACGTTTGTAATGACAATACTTCGCCAGACCGGATTTGGATCAATTCAGGGAAGGGCACGTTTCGCCCGATCGATCCATTGAAGCTGAGGCATACGAGTCGTTCGTCAATGGGCGTCGATTTTGCAGATCTCGACCGGGATGGACACGACGATATCGTCGTGGTCGATATGCTGGCGCGAGAGCATGGGAAGCGGATGACCCAACTGGTAAGAGATCGCCCGAATCCGCCCGACTGTGAACGGATTGAGGAGCGGCCACAATACAACCGGAATACGTTGTTCTTCGGCCGACCCGACGGATTTTACGTCGAAGCCGGCTTCATGGCCGGCGTTGCGGCCACCGACTGGACCTGGTCTCCCATTTTCACGGATGTGGACCTGGACGGCTACGAAGACTTTCTGGTCACGAACGGGTTCGAGTTTGATGTGATGGACCAGGACAGCCACAATGAGATCAAGGATGGACGCCGCCGCTTTTCCGAAGCGCAATTGAAGCGTTCAATGCAGTTTCATCCAAAATGGCCGACTCAAAACGCCGCGTTTCGCAATCGGGGTGATGGGATGTTCGAGCCGATGAGTCAACAGTGGGGGTTCGATCGAGGAGGCGTCTCCTTTGGAATGGCTCAGGGCGACTTGGATAATGACGGTGATCTGGACCTGGTGGTGAACAATCTGAATGAGACAGTGAGTTTGTACCGCAATGACGCAACTGCGGGTCGCATCGCAGTACGCTTAATGGGATTGCCGGGCAACACGCAAGGCGTCGGCGCTCGCATACAATTGGTGGGCGGCTCGATGACGCAGGCCCAGGAGATGATATGCGGAGGGCGCTATCTGTCGGGCGACCAGGCCGCTCGGGTTTTCGCCGTCGATCCGGACCCC
>DATEKZ010000048.1:0-3500 GCA_035277185.1 Verrucomicrobiia bacterium | reverse complement strand
CGTGAGAACTTACGACACCCTCCCTATCCTCCACCCTTTCTGCGCCCGAGGACGGGCGCACTCCGATCCGATTCCGGACGAGTTGAGTCGAACGGTGCAGGCGCAGCGGCTTCCCTCTCCCCTCAACGGGGTGAGGAATTGAGGGTGAGGGGTGAGACGTTAAAGACCGGCTTCCGATCTTCTTTCCCACCAACGCGAGCCAGGACCCCTCGTTGTCATCGGTCTGCGGTTTTGCCTTTCTCACCCCTCACCCCGGCCCTCTCCCCGTTGAGGGGAGAGGGAGAAGCCCCGATCGTCGCTTGCAAGAAACTGAGATGCGGCCCCGTTCAGTCATCCCGGGAGTTTTAACTCGAAAAATTGCGTCGCCTCGTCTAGTTTACGGTCCACCACCGGCGCTTTGGATGACTCGAAGTGCAATTGCTGCCGGACGAGTGGTTTTGGATTTGGCATGATAAAGAGCTTTCTGGTTGCGGGGCTTGCCGTCTCGGGTGCGTTCGCGTTGTCGCTTCGCGCAGAGCAAGTCGTGATCGGCGAGATCATGTACCATCCGCGCGGTATTCCGCCGGAATTCATCGAGGTTTACAACAACACCGCCACCCCCTTCGACATCGTGCAGTGGCGATTGACGGGCGGCGCCAACTACGAGTTTCCGGCCTTCGCCCCGGCGAATCCGCAGGCTGGCTTTCTCAAACCCTTTGAGCGAATCGTCCTCTCTGGCGCGGATGAGGCGACGACCCGCGCGAGCTACGGCATTCCGGCGTCGATTCGCATCTTCGGTCCGTGGGTGGGCAACCTCAGCAATGACGGCGAACGGATCACGCTCCACGACAAGAACGGCGTCATCGTCTGTACCGTGCAATACAACGACCGCGGCAAATGGTCGCCCGCTGCCGATGGCGCGGGCCATTCGCTGGTGTTGCGGAGTCCGAATCGGTCGGTGGACGACTGGCGAAACTGGATCGCGAGCAATCAGCCCGGTGGCACGCCGGGCGACGGTGCCGAGCCCGGCCAGGACAGTCTCGCCGGTCTGTTGAAACTCAACGAGATTCACTTCAGTTCGTCGAACACGGTCGATTGGGTCGAGCTTTGCAACACCGGCAACACAGTTCTCGCTCTGGACGGATTGTTCCTCTCGGCTCGGCGCGATTTTGCGGACAGGATGCCATTGAGCGGGAGTCTTGCGGCAAAGGCGTTCGCAACCTGGAACGTCAGCTTTCCGCTCGATGATTCCGAGGTGACGATCTATCTGATCAACTCTTCCAACACGGTGCTGGATGGCCGTGTGTTCACGCAGGCAATCGGACGGAATTCACACGAGACCCACCCTGACGGTTCGCCGGAGTGGTATTCGTCGCCGACCGATACACGCAACGCCGCCAACAACCCGGCGCGCAACACAGATATCGTCATTAACGAAATTATGTTCGATCCGCCGTCCGACCAGTTGGACGGCGAGTTCATCGAACTGCACAACCGCGGCGCGAGCGCCGTGGATGTTTCGGGCTGGAGCTTCAGCGACGGACCGAACTTCACCCTTCCGCCCGGCACGACGATTCCGGCCGGCGGCTATCTGGTCTGCGCGGCCAACGCAACACGGATGCAAGCGATCTACGGGAACATTCCGGTGACCGGTGATTTTCAAGGGCGTCTCAGAAACCGTGGCGAATTGATCCGACTCGTCGATCAGTTCGGGAATCTTGTGGACGAAGTGGATTATCGATTTGGCGGCGACTGGCCTGATCTTACTCAGGGCAACGGCAGCAGCATGGAATTGGTGAACCCGGGGATGGACAACAGCCTGCCGTCCGCCTGGCGCGACAGCGACGAGAGCAGCAAAGGACGGTTCAAGACGTACACCGTCACGGAGACGTATCGGCAGTTGAACACGCTGGGCGGGGTCACCGATTACAAGGAACTTCACTTCCACCTGGCGGGCGACGGCTACGTCATCCTTCAGAACATCGCTCTGCGGCAGAACGGCACGGGGCCGAACCTGATCGTCAACGGCGCTATCCAATCAACGACCGGCTCCGGTGCGGCCGGGTGGCTGTGTCAGGGGACGCACTGGGCGAGTTTCGTCTCAAACGGCCAACTGCACCTGATCTCAGACGGTCATGGCGATAACAAGGCCAATCGCGTGGAGATCGATGTCACGAACCTGGTCGCAAACACCAGCGTCACCCTGACTTTCGACGCCCGTTGGGTATCGGGCACGCCGCGTCTCATCGCCCAAACGTGGGACCATTCGGTCGGCAGCGCCTTGCGGCTGGAAGTGCCGGAAAACATTGGCACGCCGGGCGCACCGAACTCACGCTTCCAGACCGCGGTTCCACCGCAGCTTGACCAACTGTCGCACAACCCGGCCGTGCCTCGTTCGACGGACGACGTGAGAGTCACGGCCCGGGTCGCTTCGCTTTCGCCGATCTCTTCAGTGCAACTGTTCCACCGTATCGACAACAGCAATGCCAACGGCGCGTGGTCGAGCAAGCCGATGTTCGACGATGGCGTCAGTGGCGGCGACGCCTTGGCGAGGGATGGCATCTACACCGCGACGCTTACGGAGCATAAGGTTAACGGACGGATTGTGCAGTTCTACGTGCGAGCCGCGGCGCAGAATGGCCAGGAGTCTCGGTTGCCGAAACAGGGCGCGGGTCGCCCCGCCTTGTATGTCGTGGACGACCGGGGCATCACGCGCGATCTGCGGACGGCGCGGTTTGTCGTTTCCACCTACGACCTCGACGCGATCGCGAACGGCGGCGTTGCCAAACACAGTTACCGGTTTCCCCGTTTGTCCAACAGTTACAAGAACATGACCTTTATCTCGAACGAGGACGAGATTTTCTACGGTGGCGAGATTCGCAACAGCGGCAGCCCGTGGACGCGCGGCGGCGATCTGAGCCGCGGCAAGTGGAAGCTGCCCGAGGACCGTCGCTTCCGCGGGCATCAGAAGTTTTATTACGACAACGATCCGACGGCCGGCCGCATGCATCACAACCGGATCACCCGGTATTGGCTCTATCTGCTCGGTCATCCGGTGAACGAAAACGAATTCATCCGGGTGATCGTGAACACAGGAAGCGCCAGCATTCGCGAGGATACCGAGCCACTGGGCAACGATCTGCTCGACCGCCTGTTCGAGAACGGCAGCAGTGGCGAGCTTTACCGCATCGATGACGAATGGTGGTTTCGCGATGACTGGATGCGCAATTACCGGAACGCCGACTGGTCCTACAAGAACAGCGAGAATTCGGTGCGCTATCACTCGGAGTGGATGAAGCGGACGATGGAAGACGACTACGACTACAGCGCGTTGATCAACCTGTTCCGGACAGCGGCGTCGCCCTCGACCTACACTCAAGCACAGATCGAGCGGCTGGTGGACGCCGAGGCTGTTCTGAAGATGTCGGCGGTGCGTGGCTACATTGGCGACTGGGACTCATTTACGCTCAACCGCGGCAAGAACGGTTACATGTACCGGCGCTGGAGCGACGGCAAGTTCA
>DATEKZ010000047.1:0-3407 GCA_035277185.1 Verrucomicrobiia bacterium | reverse complement strand
TGAGATTCGCGAGTGCGGAACCGGTGTACACTTCGACCACCGTCGCAAAATCACTCGCGCCCGTTTGAAGCACGACCAACCCGTTCGTGGGCGCCGTCCAAGACCACCACACGGAATTGACGTATTGAACAATCGAACCGGGACCGTTGGCATTCGGCTCGCCGTCTTCGCGTGTCGCGCCGACATTGGACCCGGTCACGGATATTTCCGTGCCGGTCAGGATCGTGCGGTCGGCGAAGTTGTCGTTCGCCGGTTGTCCGAGAACGGGTAAAGCGGCGAAAAGCAAGAGGAACAAGATCTCACGGCAAGAGTGCCGTCCAAGCGAGTGGTTCGGTGGCATGCTCTACCTCTCCTGTTTGCTATCCTTCACATTTGCCTGCACCTGCCTCAAGCGGCTCCCGCGCCCTTCCTGGAGAGGCACATTGAAGCCCTTTTCCAGAGGCTGTCAACGCTCTTTCACGGTCCGCTTTCAATGGCCCTCTCGACCAAATCCAGGCGATTCGAAAGGCCTTCGCAACAGGACGCGGCTTCGCAATTGGAAAATGCGATCGAGGCTCACTTTGGCATTGATTGGTCGAAAGCCCTTGGTAGTTTCGACCCGCCATTTCCAACACGAAACGAGCATGAAAAGGAACTTTGTTGGGACATAGACGGTTGCGATCTGCCGGATTCAACTGCCAAAGCCTCGAGACGAAAGGACAAACCATGAGCAACCACAGCAACAACAACTATCCCAAGCTTCACAACGCTATGTGGCCCGGCCTCGTGGGCAAAGGCAGCCCCGGCGCCGAACCGTTCATCGACCTCGACACGATGCTCGATCTCACCGCGAAAGCCGAAGTGGACGGCATCAAGTTCGATGGCGTGGACATTTTCCTTCACGACCCCCACATCAACATCGACATCAGCGACGACGACCTGAACAGGCTCGCCAACAAGATTGCCTCGAAGGGTTTTGTCGTCGGCTCGGTCGTCGCCCCCGTGTGGCCGCCCACCGGCGGCGGCTCGGCGATGGGCAGCGATGAGGACCGAAAAAAGTTCGTCGAACAGGTCCGCAAGGCCTGTCGCATCGGCCGCAAACTGCGCGAACTTGGCGTACGACCTTATGGCGTGGTCCGGATCGACTCGGCCAGCGGTCCGGGCGACTGGCTTAGCGACCCGGAAGGCAATCAGCAGAAGATCGCGCAAACGTTCGGCGAGGCCTGCGACGTGGCCGAGGATTTCGGAGAACGCCTTGCCGCCGAGGGCGAGATTTGCTGGGGCGGCATGCACAGTTGGCGGCGGATGGTGCAGCTTCTCGAAATGGTGAACCGGCCCAGGACGCTTGGATTCCAGGCGGACATGGCCCACACGCTCCTTTACATCATGGGTTACAATGCGCCGGAGGATGCCATTCTCCCTGCGGATTGGGACTGGTCCGATCCCCGGAAACTCGATACCGCCATGAAGACACTCACCGCCGCGCTGCGCCCGTGGACCATCGACTTTCACGTCGCGCAAAACGACGGCACGGTCCACGGCTCGGGCACGCACGATAAGACTGGTCACCATTGTCTGGCGAATGATCCCAACGGGAAACTGAGGATCACGCACCACGCCGGGTACTGGCTGCACGGTCCAGACGGGCGGCTCACCAAGGCGTTTCGGCACATTTGCTGGGACGGTTGCATGTTCCCCAACGAGGTGATGCTGAAACAACAGACCTGGAACGATATTCTATCGGCCATGATCAGAGTGCGCGACGCCCACGGATGGCGCGACGCCGCCGTCGATTCGGTCCCCGCCCGGAAAGTGGAAGCCATCGTCGTCAAGAAGCCCGCGAAACCGGCACCGACGAAGCCGGTCGCTGCGCCTAAGAAAATTGCAGTGAAGAAAGTCGCAAAGAAGGCAATCCGAAAACCCGCAAAGATGGCCAAGAAAAAGACGGTGAAGAAAGCCGTGAAGGTCAAAGCGAGGAAGGCGCCCAGGAAACCCGCGGCGAAAAAGGCCGTCAAGGCAACCAAGCGGAAGAAGTAAGGAAACTATTTCCCGCGAAACACGCGAAATCCGGCAAACAAAATCCTCTTGCGCAGCTTTTAGCGTGTTTGGCGGGCAAAAACGATCTCTATGAAAAAGCTGAACGTTGGTATCATTGGTTACGGCTTCATGGGCCGGGCGCATTCAAACGCTTATCGCAAGGTCAGCAACTTCTTCGACCTCGAACATCAGCCGGTCCTCAAGGCGGTTTGCGCCCGCAGCGCCGACAAGGCGAAAGCCTTCGCTAAAACATGGGGCTATGAGTCCGTCGAAACCGACTGGCACAAACTCATCGAGCGCGACGACATCGACCTGATCGACATCTGTACGCCGAACAATACGCACGCGGAGATTGCGATCGCCGCGGCCAAAGCCGGCAAGATGATCCTCTGCGAAAAACCGCTCGCATTGAATGCGCCGGAAGCCGAGAAGATGGTTGCCGCGGTGCAGAAAGCGAAGGTGCCGAACATGGTTTGGTACAACTACCGACGCTGCCCCGCCGTCGTCCTCGCCAAACAACTCATCGACGAGGGCAAGCTCGGACGCATTTTCCATTATCGCGCGAAGTTCCTTCAGGACTGGACGATCAACCCCGACCTGCCGCAAGGCGGCGCGGCGTTGTGGCGGCTGGACGTGAAAGCCGCCGGCTCCGGCGTCACCGGCGACCTGCTGGCGCACTGCATCGACACCGCGATGTGGCTCAACGGATCGATCGACAAGGTCAGCGCGATGACCGAGACGTTCGTCAAGGAGCGCAAGCATCAACTGACGGGCAAAGTGGAGAAGGTCGGAATCGACGACGCCTGCGCGTTCCTCGCGCGCTTCAGCAACGGTTCGCTGGCGACGTTTGAATCCACCCGTTACGCCCGCGGTCACAAGGCGCTTTACACGTTTGAAATCAACGGCGAGCACGCCTCGATTTTCTGGGACCTGCACGACCTGCATCGCCTGCAATACTTCGATCATCGCGACGAAGGCCGCGTCCGCGGCTGGCGCAGCATTCACGTCAGCGACGGGGACCAGCCTTACATGAAGAACTGGTGGGTGCCCGGATTGCAGATCGGTTACGAACATAGTTTCGTTCATCAGGTTGCCGACTTTCTCCAGGGCCTTTCCGATGGCAAACCGGCCAAACCCGATTTCAAGGATGGGCTGGCCACCGATTACGTGACGGACGCCGTGCTCCAATCGGCGAAGACCGGCCATTGGGAAAAGGTGAAGAAAGTGAAGTGAGTTTTGGTTCCCGGTTCTCGGTGCTAAGCCGTGACTATTCAGTCAGAGAAGACGCTCGCCCTCACCCCAGCCCTCTCCCCCGGGGAGAGGGAGAAGCTCTCGAGCGCCTCGGCTAGAGCATTTCAATAAATAGTGTAGCCATAATGGGAAAGCGGTGT
>DATEKZ010000046.1:0-6768 GCA_035277185.1 Verrucomicrobiia bacterium | reverse complement strand
CGCTACGCTCGACTCCAAAATCGCACATTGCGACCATCAACTGACGTGCCGTCGTCATTCCTTCGTTACCTTCTGTGAATGAGATCGCAACCACTCACCACAATTCCTTCACGCGCAGATTCCGATGCCGGACGATCTTCTGATCCGGATAATTCTGCAGCCCGATGAAGCCGCTCAAACTCCGTTTTGTAGTATCAGTCCAGGTATTGACCAGTTTGCCGTTGATCCGGACCGAATAGTCGTGTCCGCGACAGACGATTTCATATTCATTCCATTGCCCGGGCGGCTTGGTGTTCGACCTTACCGGGGCTTGGAACGGATAGATCGAGCCGGTGCGCCAGGTGGGTTTGTCCGAATTCGGGTCGCCGATTTCCATTTCGTGTCCCTTGTTCACCGCGACCCACGGATCATTGCCCGGATTGGGAAAGCGGACAAAAACGCCGGAGTCCGATTCCAGCCCCTCCTGCATCCATTCACCGCGCAAAACGAAATTCGTGAACCCGCGCCCGGCATACCACCACAACCCCATCCCCCCTTCGCCGGAGGCCACGCCGTTTTCGACAGTAAACTTGCCCGGACCGCATTGCCTCCAATCCTTCAATATCTCCCCCATCAGCAACGGAGTGAATCCCTCCTCGCCTGCCACCGGCGACGGGATTTCATCGAGGAATTCTGCCGGCAATTCGTAGAGCGCACGGGCTTCGACCTTCCGATAAAACAATTCGGCTGCCTCTGACTGGAGCTGAAGCTTACCGTGCGAGAGCGGTTGCCACTGATCTCCCTCCTTGTAGCGCGGATTGAGCGCCACCAGGTTGACTTTGCCATTGAGCAGATGAACGCAATTGCCACCCCAAAAGACCACTTCAACAGAGTTCCATTCGCCGAATGGTTTTTCAGCCTCGAAATTCGGCGTGATGCCGTTGGCCGGCGTCGCGGTGATCCGCGGTGCGCTCTTCCGATAAACGATATTCTTTTCGCCATCGCCTTCTTTCTTGTAAGGAATCCGGGGCTCCATTTCCGGCGTGATCCATTCGCCCTCGACGTCGATGATCGCGCCGTTGACACTCCACCACTGGCCGATTCCCCGTTCCATGATGTTGTTTTCGACCGAGGTCATCCAGCCGGTGCCGGGGTTGGGTTTGCCGATGCAGCAATAAAGGATGCCGCTGTCCCGACCGACGGTCGCGCGCGGCGGCCAGCGTTTCTCGCCCCACTTGAATTCGAGCCGCGCATGGAAATTCGTGAACTCGTCGTGTGTCGTGATCGCGCCGTAAATCTCGCCGGAAACATGGATGACCGTTGCGCCGTTCAGATTCGTTACTGTGAACACGCCTTTGGGATCGCGGTTCGGAACGATCTCACCGACACCTCCCTGGGTCGAAAGGTGCTTGTCCCAGCCTGTAAGGTCCTTGCCATTGAAGAGAGCCTTCCATTCGGATTTCGGCAGGGTATAGACCGGCTCGGCGGCGATGACCACCGCACGGATGCCAACGACCAACAACAGAGTGATGAAAACCGTCGCGAACCTCGAGTTTGCGGCTCGCAACGGCAACCGCATATTGCCCCATTCTGAAGTCGTGGTCATGCCGGAATGCTACAAGAAGCTGGCGCAGACGAAAGGAAAACTGTCTAATCGCCCGGCAAACATGACCCGCCAGACTCCACCCGTACGGATCGGAATCATCGGTTGTGGAAATGTTCTGAGCGCCTACCGGGCGAGCATCGACAAACTCCGCCTGCGCGGCGCGGCGGAGGCAATCATGGCTTGCGGCCGGGCCGCACAGCGCGCCACTGTCTCCAGCGATCTGGGAGTTCAACGCTTCACCACCGACGCGCAGGAGGTCCTCGCTTCGAACGACGTGGATGCGGTGATTATTCTTACGTCGATGCCCGAACACGCGAGGCTGACCCGCGCGGCTCTCGAAGCCGGCAAACATGTGCTCGTGGAAAAGCCCCTCGCCACGACCCTCGACGAATCGAAAGCGCTCGTCGAACTTGTCCAACGCAGTCGCGGACATCTGGTCTGCGCGCCTTTCACGATTCTCAGTCCCACGTTTCAGACCATCGCCAGACGTATTCGAGAAGGAGACATCGGCAATCCGTGTTCGGCCCGCGCCCGCTACGGCTGGTCCGGTCCCTGGTGGAACGAATGGTTTTACAAACCGGGCGGCGGCTGCCTGTTCGATCTGGGCGTCTATTGCGTGAACAGCCTGACCGGATTGCTCGGCGCCGTGAAGCGCGTCACGGCCATGACCGGCATCGCCATTCCCGAGCGCGAAATCAATGGTCGTAAGATTCGCGTCGAGTCCGAGGATAATGCGCAGGTGCTTCTGGATTTCGGCGACGCTTGTTTCGCCGTCGTCACGACCGGCTTCACGATGCAGCAATACCGCAACCCGGCGCTGGAGGTTTACGGCATGACCGGAACAATCCAGATGTTGGGCGACGATTGGGATCCCGACGGCTACGAGTTGTGGCAGAACTCCGCGGGTGCCTGGCAGGTGTTCAAGGAGACGACGCCGGACTGGTCGTGGACTGATGGCTTGAACCATTTGATCGATTGCATCCGCGACGGCACACAGCCGCTCGTGACGCCTGCTCACGCCCATCACGTGCTGGAGATCATGCTCAAGGCGCAGCAGGCCGGACGCGAAGGCCGGACGCTGTCCATCGAAAGCACTTTCACGCCGCCGAATTTTGGGGAGAACACGCCAAAGGAGGCGGCGCACCTGGTGCATGACCGAACGAGGGAACACTGATGGAAAGCTTCAAACACCAAGGTCCAATCTCCAAACAAACTCCAAGCTCCAAGCCTCTAAAGGGAATTGCGGCGTTTGAGAATCGGTGTGGGCGCGCACAGAGGTACGCCCGCCGGAGCCATTTGGAATTTGATGGTTGGAGTTTCTCTGGAGCTTGGGTTTTGGAGCTTAGAGCTTTTTGAAATATGCCCCGCTGGCTTCTTTGGTCCTTCGTTGCCGTCTTGTGCTGGGGATATTGGGCAGTCATCTCCAGACTCATAGGCGATGCGCTAACGGCCGCCCAGAGCCAAGCGCTGTCCACCATCGGCCTGGTGCCCGTCGTGATTGCGCTCGCTGCCTCGCGGAGACTGACGGCGAGCGGGAATCGGCGCCGCGGCATCGCTGCCGCTTTCTGCGCCGGGATGTTGGCCTGTGCCGGAAACGTGGCCTATTATCACGCGCTCAAGGATGGCGGCAGCGTATCCACGCTAGTCTCGTTTACGGCTCTCTATCCGCTCGTCACCGTTCTGTTGGCCATGCTCCTGTTGCGCGAGCGGTTAAACCGATTCCAAATCGTTGGTGTCGGACTCTCCCTCGTGGCGATCGGCCTCTTCAACGTGACCGGCGACGAAGGTCTGGTGTCCTATGTTCTCTTTCTGTTCAACAACGCCGGCTTGGAAGGCGTGGAAATCGCGTCTGGCTGGCTCCGTTATGCGTTCATTCCCATCGCGCTCTGGGGCGTGGCCGGTCTGCTCCAGAAGATCTCAACCAACCACATCTCCGGCGAGCTCTCGACCGTTGGCTTCCTCGCCGCGTTTGTTCCGGTCGCGCTAATCATCCTGTTTTTCCAGCCGATCTCAGGAAACGTGACGCTCAACACGTGGTTCCTCGTCACCGCGCTCGGACTGTCGTTCAGTTTGGGTAACCTCGCCATTCTCGCCGCATTCGCCAACGCCGGGAAAGCGTCGGTCATCACCCCGCTGACGGGCCTCTATCCGGTCGTCAGCGTGCCAATAGCGATTCTGTTCCTCGGGGAAAAGATCACCGCGAGAGAAACTGCAGCGATTGCCCTTGCCCTCGTCTCCGTCGTCGCGCTCTCATACGAGAAACCAACCACCAAAGGCACTTCATCACTTTAACAGACGAGAGCAGTTGGAATGAACGGAAGGGAACAATGTCAAAACATTCCGCGGCACTCTTCGAGCGCGCGCGTTTTTCTTTGTTTCCTTCGTTGTCTTCTGTGAATTCAGTTGAGATTACCGATCACAGCCTTCAACGCCTTGACAAATATGAAGCCAATCACGCAACTCCTCAAAGAAGGGACCGTCCTCGGCGACGGCGGCTACCTGATCGAACTCGAACGCCGCGGCTACGTGGAAAGCGGTTCACGCCGGGAAAAGGTGGGCACCGGCAAAGGCAGCGGCCAGTTCACGCCGGAAGTCGCCATCGAGAATCCGGACGCGCTGCGCGAGTTGCACCGGGAGTTTCTCCGCGCGGGTTCGCAGGTCCTGCAGGCGCTGACCTTCTTCGGGACGCGCGAAAAACTCAACCGCGCGGGTTATGGCGCCGACACCGAGCGCATCAACGCCGCGGCCGTGAAACTCGCAAAGGAAGTGGCCGGCGACCGGGCGCTCGTGGCGGGGAGCGTTTCCCGCACGCAACTGACGGAACGCGAAGGCATGGGGTCACTCGACAAATCGCGCGACCACATCGCCGAGCAGATCCGCCTGCTCAAGGACGCCGGCGTGGACTTCCTCATCCTCGAAACCTTCTTTCATCTCGCCGAGATGAAGGCCGCCTTGAAGTGCGCGAGCGACGCCGGCCTTCCCGCCGTAGCCACCCTGAGCTTCCGCCCGTTGATCACGCAGTGTACGGATGGCCACACGCCCGCCGAATGCGCCAAGGTAATGGCGGACCTGGGCGCGATCGCCGTCGGCGCCAATTGCGAACAGGAACCGAAACGAATGCTGCCGTTGCTCCGCGAAATGCGGGCGGCGGCAAACGTGCCCATCGCCGCCCAGCCCGCCGCCTTTCGCACGACGGACGATTGCCACTGCTTCACCCGCCAGCCGGCGTTTCCGGACGACCTCGAGACAATCCAGGTTTCACGACGGGAGTTTGAGGAGTTCGGCCAGGTCGCGAGGGCCGAAGGCATTGGTTACGCCGGCGGCTGTTGCGGCTGCAACCCGGCCTACATCCGAGCGCTGGCAGATGGACTCGGAAGAGCTTGAAGGATTACTTGGGACCAGCGAGATGAACATTTCGATCCATGCGGACGCGGATCGCGCCAATGCCGCCGCGGCCGAGTGTCTGGACGACTGGCTGAGCCAGCCGACCACACGCAATATCATGGTCGCCGCCGGCAACACACCGCTCGAACTTTATCGACGCATCGCCGAACGACGACTCAAGCTGTCGCGCCTGGACGTCTTCGCGCTCGACGAATATGTGGGTGTGCCGCTCGATGAGCCGCGCAACTGCGCGAACCTGCTTCGTCGCTCGGTCGCCGAAGCGTGGGGTATTCCGTTCGCCCAGTTCTTTACGGTGAGCTCGCTGGAGCAGGATGCGCTCGCCAGTGTTGGGGAGCACGAACAACGCATCGCCAAGGCGGGCGGACTGGACGTCGTCGTGCTTGGCCTTGGACAGAATGGCCATCTTGGCTTCAACGAACCGGGCAGCGCCGAGGACTCGGTCGGTCGCGTGCTGGATTTGGACGCATCGTCCGTCGAGGCAAACCGCCAATGGTTTGGCGGCGACTACGCGCCGGCCAGGGGGGCGACCGTCGGACTAAAAACGATTTTGGGAGCGCAGCATGTTCTTATTATGGCTTACGGCACGCATAAAGCCGCGGCCGTAAAGGCAATGGTCGAAGGCCCGCGAAGCCCTCAATGTCCAGCGTCGTTTCTGCAAATCCACCCCGACACGCACGTCTTTCTCAACGAACACGCTGCCGCGGGAACCAAACGAAAGGATCAATGATGAAAGATCTTACAGAAGCAAACGAAGATAACGAAGTGAAGATACCTCAGCCTGCTCTCTTCGTTTCCTTCGTTGCCTTCTGTAGAAAGTTCCTGGCACGAGCATGAACGCTTCTGTGTGCGCCATCGGCCTCGACGTCGGCGGGACAAAGATCGCCGCCGGACTGGTATCGCCGGACGGGAAGGTCCTCACCAAACGTGTGATTCCCACCCTCCCGGAACGGGGCGGCAAAGCCGTGCTTGAGGATGCGCTCGCGCTGGCCGAGTCGTTGCAACAGGAAGCCACGGCAGCCGGTCGAAACGTTTCGGCCGTCGGCATCGGCGTCGCCGAACTGGTGGATGTGGAAGGCAACGTCACGAGCGCCCAAACAATTCCCTGGCGCGGGCTGCCTGTTCAGGAACGATTCGCCCGGCTCGCGCCAGCCGTCGTCGAAGCGGATTCACGCGCCGCCGCCTTTTGCGAAGGGAAGTTCGGCGCAGGACGCGGCTGCCGTGTCTTTCTTTACGTCACGATCGGGACCGGCATTGGATCAAGTCTCGTGTTGGACGGTGTCCCTTTCAGCGGCGCGCGCGGCCGCAGCGGAACGCTCGCAAGCAGCCCGCTGACGACGCATTGCACCGGTTGCGGAGCCGTGCTGCATCCGGTATTGGAAGAGCTTGCCTCCGGCCCGGCCCTGGTGACTCGCTACAATCGGCTGGCCAACACCCGCGTCGTGAAAGCTGAGGAAGTGCTCGCGGCTGCGGCCGCCGGTGATTCGCACGCCATTCGAGTCATCGAAACTGCAAGTGATGCCCTGGGCGCCACGATCGGCCTCATGATCAACATGCTGGACCCGGAAGCGATTGTGGTGGGAGGCGGACTGGGAACGGCGGGAGGTTTGTACGGGGACAGATTCGTGACATCGACACGGCAGCACATCTGGTCGGACACACATCGCGATTTGCCAATCGTCACCGCCGCCTGCGGGAGCGAGGCCGGCTTCGTTGGCGCCGCAGCGCTGGCGCTTCAGAGATGCCCGGTCGCATCCTGACAGTTTGGATCTCGATACTCC
>DATEKZ010000045.1:0-8625 GCA_035277185.1 Verrucomicrobiia bacterium | reverse complement strand
ATCGTTTTGTGCTCAAGGTGGTGGTCAGCACATTTGACCGCGTGTCAGGTTTCATCTTGTCTCCTTCGAATCGTCGTTCTCTCCGTGATAGTAGGTAACCGCCAGGCTGGCGCCAAGTCTCGCCACACGCTCCAACGTGTCGGTTCGAAGGGTGAATCGTGACCAGCGTTCGGACGGTCGCAAGTCGTAGCCGACATCGAACTCCTTCCGTGCGGCGTTCCAGATGCGTCGCGCAGCGGGAGACAGTCTCTCGACAACGGAACAAAGCGCGTGAATCGCGGCGTCAGGGCCTTTGTGGTCACGAGAACTTTCCAAAACGACCAGATGTCGTCTCGGCTTCACGGCCCAGCCGGATTTCAGCACCACCACACGCTTGCCCATCTCTCCAGCAAGCGAATCCAGGTTCGAGGCCGACTCAATCCCCAAATCCACGTTGAGGAAGTAGGGCTTCATTGAGGGCTAAAACGAGTCGGTGTCGTGTCTTCCGCGCACCCAATCTCTGTTTTCTCTGTTGGCTCCTGTTCCATCCTTCAGTTTCGTTCACCAGGGCAAGACGTGGTCAGTCGTGTCTTCGCGTTGTAGATGTCGTAGTAAGCCCAATGCTGGAGGATCGCAGCCGCGACTACGCCGATAACGGCAGCAACACGGAGATAGACGGGCGGAAGATCCCCGGCTACGAGGCCAGGAAACACCAGGAATGGAAGGGTGCTTAACCAGACGAACAGGTTGAGCGTGATCGCGTAGTAATATTTGCGGAGGCGTCGGTCCATAGCTGTGCTTTTCGGAGTTTGTTCTTCACAAAAGGCAACGAAGGAAACAAAGAACGCACAATGAACGTCTTCTCTTCGTTCCCTTCGCTGGCTTCTGTTGAATCCGCCTTCACGGTTTCTCGCTGACCGGCGCCGTGTCTTTCGATTTCTCCCCGCCCATGAACTGGATCGCCATCTGCATTCCGAATCGCTGCATGTCGATCTGGGATTTCTGAAAGCTGGTCAGTGACTCAAGTTGTTCCTGATTCAACACGGCCCGCGCGCGTTCCAGGATGCGCTGATTCAACTGCTCCTGTTGTTCGAAATGCTGGTTCATTTTCTCCTCCGACAACATGGCTTCGAACTGGGCCGGGTCCGGCACGGCGTTCGGATCGGCGCCAAACATTGCCGGCGAGTTTTTTCGCTCCTCCTTCATGATCGCGAGCAGTTGCGCGTTTTGATCTTCGGCAAGAGCGTTCTCGCCGCCCGAAAGCTGTTGCTGAAACTGGTTGAGGGTCATGCGTTCGCCCAGCGTCTCCTGATAATCCTTGTACTGTCCGTATCGGTCCTCGCCGAGAAACTCCTTGAGCTGTTCTTCGCCGGCCTTGTGTTTTTCGGCGATGGATTTGATCGCCTCTTCGCGTTTGGCCGGGTCGGCTTCGCCGCCAAAAATGGCGCTGGCGCCTTCAACGCCGCCCATCTGCGTGTCGATCAGCTTTTCCTTGAACGCGGCAATCTCCTCCGGTGAAAGACCCAATTGTTTGAACAGCGGACCGTACATTGTATCCATCATCGCCATCTGCTGCTGGCGCATCATTTTCTTCATGGCCGGGTCTTCCATCATCTTGGCCAGGGCGTCGCCGAAGAGTCCTCCTTTCTTCTTTTCCGAATCATTCGCCCCGGCTGGCGGACTGGTATCCGTTTGAGCGGTGGCTGATCTGGGCGCGGCATTCGCCCGGAGACTTTGAAGCTCGTCGGTAAGCCGCCGGACTTCCCGATGCAACGTCTCCTGATTCTCCGTCAATTCCTGTTTGAGCGCCTCGTCGGCCTGTCTTTCACGGGTCCGTTCTTCGAGCCGCAGGCGGAGCGCGGTCAACTCGCGGTCGAGCGCCTGGTTCTGGCGGGATTGCATCCAGGCCACGACGCCAAACACGACCACGACAACAAAAAAGATGATGCCGATTTTGCTTTTCATAGGCCTTCTACGTTTGAGTCACGATAATACCTTCTTTGAATCCGAACTCAATGGTCTCCTACGATGTGGGAACGGTGACTTTGACCACTTTGCCGGACGAACCGAATTCGATCCTGACGTCGTTGGTGTCAGGCGTGAAGAGTCTGAATTTAAACGGCCAGAAGAAAGGGAACTCTGAATGAATGGAATGACGCAGGTCGAACTTCGGTCCGTAGGCCCAGGTTTCACGGCGGACGCTTAAGATTAGAAACACAGCGTTTGTTTCCCCGGCGGCCGGCGGAGAAAACACATTGTTCGGTTTGCCCAACACCTTTTCGACCTGCTCTTTGGAGTCGCCGATGCTGATCCTCCGGGCCCGGTCGGCGAGTGAGTTGGCTCGCCGCCAATCCCAGGCGGCGACGGCCAGGAGCATCCCGATCACGACCAAAGCCCAAACAGCCAGCCGTTTCATGACCTATCTCACTCCGCGTTCGCTTGCGTCATTCGATCTCTCCAGAAGTCTTCCGCTGTTTTGTGATGGTTCAACACCTCGTCGCGCTGAGCCGCGTCGTCTAGTTTGACCCGCTGCATCCGCTCGCGGGCCCAATCGAGGAAGAACTGCGCAGAGGTTTTGCTGATCCGGCTTTTGTCCTTGCCGACTTCGACATAGAAAGGGGCGGTGGAAGCGAAACGGAAGGTCTTCGGGTTGTCGGCAATGGCACGGACGAGGAACCAGCCGCTCTCGTTGAACGTCAGTTCGCCCACCGCCCCCGTCTTCTCTGATTTGTCGAAAGACAGGGTGCGTTCGACGCGGCCGTTCCGGATGATTTCGACGGATGCGATCGGATCACGGCTCGTGAGCCGGACATCGATTTTGAGGCGAATGGTCTTTCCCTGCGACGCCTTGAAGACGTGGCCCGGCAGTTTTCCATTCGCGGTGCACCGAAGCAGGGGACCGTTCGACACGAACGAGCGGCCGGCGCGAAGTCCTTCCCACCATTTGTCCCACGTAAGACGCCGGCCGCAGTGCACGTAAACGCGGTTGTAACCGACGGGATTCGGCAGTACTCCGGAAGCACTGCCCGCGGACGGCGGAATCCGCAGGCCGCAATTGAGGATGTGATAGTAAATCTCCTGCGTCCAAAAGCCGTTGCCGCGCGGGGCCGGCAGGCGCTGCGCGTCGCGCGGCTTTCCCCACGCTTCGCTTTCGTACATCTGATCGCGGCACATGTGGTTGTTCGCGAGACCGATCGAGTCGCACTGTCCGCTCGACAGCCAGATGGGCACGTCCCACCAGAACGGTTTCTCGATGTCAACCCACGCGCTTTTGTGCCGCCGCGCTTCCGCCAGGAACTGCATGGGCGACGGATACTCACGCGAGGCTCCGATGATATTCAAAGGTTCGTTCAAGTTGAAATAGAGCAACGCGCCGCCCTCGCGTTCGTCCTCGCCGCCCATGATGTGGTAGAACCGGTTGCGGTCGAACTGAACTCGCGGGCTTGCCGGCCGAGTCTGATTCGTCCACTGATTCTGGTTGTTCCACCAGGTGATGACCGGGGCGACATGCAGGTCCTCGGCTTGCATCAGCAGCTCGATGTCTTTGACCGGTCGATGCACATGAAGGTCCCCCGGCCACCATCCTTCCGCCGCCATGTCCGCGATGCAGTCAAGTTCGACAAGAACGATCGTGTTGGTCGTTTGGTTTGCGATGAATGAACCGGACTGCAACCGATATTCAGGTCCACGCTCGATTTCGAACGAGTAGCGGCCGGCGGGGAGATTCAACAGGACTTTGCCGGGACAAACGAAGTGGTCGCGGAAGAACGGCACGTTGTCAGCGCGCACGGGCTTGCTATCGGGGTCTTTGAGGTGGATGCGCGCCGGAGTCAATTTCCCGGTGGCCTTGTCGAGCACGGCGATTTCCACCGTACCCGCGTGAGAAGGGGGTGCCCAGGCGACTAGAATGATGCCGAGCAAAAGAGCAATCAACATGCGGGTTGTCATTTTGGTGCTGCCTTTTTTATCAGACGTCAACGAAGCGAACGAAGTTTTTGTTTCCCTTGTCCTACCGATAATCCTCTCGGATCGGATAAAAGGCATCGATGATCCGGCAATCCGTGATGGCTTTTCCGGAGTGGACGGCGTTCGACGGAATGATGGCTACGTTTCGCGGCCCGAGACGCCGTGTCTCGTCGTTGATTGCCAACTCGAACTCGCCCTCGATCATGTTCACAACCTGTTCATGCATGTGGGAGTGCTTTGGCAGTTCGGCGCCAGCCTTGATGGTCCAGTGGGCAAAGGTCATGTTCGCCGAGTGGACGAAGTCGACGTGGAAACCGGGAAAGATTTCGCGCGAAGGCGAGTCATCAAGTTTCAGGAAGGGCATAGGGTCTTACGTTTAACCGGAGACATCACCGGGCGGAAGGGAAGAGAACCACAGATTCACACAGATGGACACAGACAAAAGACAAGAAGTGACGCGAATTGCGCGAATTGAAGGCAAGCTGTTTTTCATTGGCGACAATTGGCGTCGAATTCGGTTTCATTTCCCATCCATGGGTGCGGTCATTCGCTGGCTTTGACAGAGGGTTCCATCCGTCTTGGTTCAGTGTGGTTCTCCACTTGACGGAAAAGACGGACAGCAGCTCGCGCCTTAAGTTGTTCAGCGTCAAGCCGAACGCGGAAGTGAAGGATTCGACTTTGAACGGCCCAAACGCCGGTTTGTCCGAATCTACGCGGTTATCCGCACAACAACCGAAAGGACCTATGAAACGAATACTCGGAACATCACTGCTGGTCATGTCGCTGGGAGCGTTCGCCCTGGCGGATGAAAGTGCAACGAATGCGGTGTCTTATTCGGACGGCGCAATAGACCGGAGGTTCGGCGTTGGTTTGATGCTGGGCGAGCCGATCGGCGCGTCATTGAAATATCGGTTGGACGATCATTTCGCAATCGATGGCGGCGTGGGGGTGTCATTGCGAGGCGAAGACAATCTGCATTTACACTCTGATGTTTTGTACCACTTCACGGACGTAATCTCCGTCAGCCGGGGATCGTTGCCGATCTATTTCGGCGGCGGCGTTCGGTACAAATTCCGCGACAACCGGGATGATCTCTTTGGCTTCCGGATCCCGGCGGGTATCGCGTATTTGTTCGAGGACATTCCGGTGGATGTCTTCTTTGAAGTGGCGCCGGTCCTGGATGTCCATCCCAGCACCGACTGGGAATTCACGGCGGGCATCGGCGCGAGATACTGGTTCTGATCGGAACGATCACGCGCTCTAAACCCGCGTTCGCAGTTAGACGGGGTAGCAGCCGACGTAAGAAGGCTCAGGCCAATGCGGATTTCGGAAATGCGGAACGCAGAAGTCAGAGCCTCCTTACGTCGGCTGCTACAGTCTACACCTGGAAGCAACGCGTACGTTTTGTCTCTCTCTCCTCGCGAGGAACGAGTTGCGAGAGAGTCGGAGAGAGGGGCGAGCGACAAAATCAACTGCCCCTCCCCAGCCCTCTCTTCGAGCCGAAACTATTCAGTCGGATAGGACGCTCGCCCTCACCCCGGCCCTCTCCCCCGAGGAGAGGGAGAAGCTCTCGAGCGCCTCGCCTGATCTCACCATCCCGTGATTCGTCCCGGCGCGTATCAGATGCGCCCAATTCGCGAAAGCCGCGACTGCGTTCTTGACAGGGAGATTCTCGCGAAGGGAGGATGCGGCGCTTCAGTTTTTCCCGATGAAGGCCCAGACCGGATTGGCGATACGACCGCGTGTCATCAGACACCTGCTGGACCTGCCGAGAGTCGGAGATTATCGCGGTCCGAGAAAGAAACGAAATTCATGACACAAAACAGAACGAAAGCCGCTCCGAACGCCCGCCGCGTTCTCCGAAGATTCCTTGTTGCCGCGACTGCAACGCTGCTGGCCGTGCCTGTCGTTCAAGGCGCGGACTACTCCTCGGCGGTGCTCGCCGACGGCCCACTGGCCTATTATCGGTTCAACGACGACACCGGCAGGTCGAACATCAACAAGAACAGCGGCAGTCTGGGAGCCGCCGGAAATGCGACGAATGATTTGCCCACAGGTGTGGTGCATCCGTTCCCAGGCGCGATTGTCGGGGACAGGAATCGTTCTCAGTTCTTCGATTTCTCCACCCGAACGGAAATCCCCTGGAACGCCGGTCTCAACCCGTCGAACACGCAGCCGTTCACGATCGAGGCGTGGTTCTATCCGGCCAGTGACCAGATCAACGGCGGGCAGTGTCCGATCAACAACCGCTATGCACCCTCGGGCGCCGACCGGCAGGGATGGGTCTTCTTCCAGCGGGCGCCGAACCTCGAGTATACCGGCAAACCGGGCTTCGAGGGCGTGGGGTGGAACTGCAGAATGTATCGCGGCAGCGGGGGGAGCAGCGGGCTGGACGTTGTCAGTCAGGTTCCTTACGAGGTAGGCAAATGGACTCATGTGGTGGTGGTTTACGACCCGGTGGATCCGGTGACGAATGCAAGTTTGACGATTTACATCAACGGCGTGGCGGCGAACACAAACACGTGGACCGGCGGAGCAGGCGGAACGGATCCGGGCTACGCGGCCAATACGGATGACCACCCTGACGCAGCGTCCGCATTATCAATTGGAAACTATAATAATACGGCGGGGACGAGTTTGAATCCGTTTTTTGGGGCCGTGGATGAATTCGCATTCTACTCAAACAAACTGAGCGCCGCGCAAATCCTGGCGCACTACCAGAACGGAACCAACGCCAATCGCGGCACTCCCTACGACCTGCTCGTCAAATCAGACAATCCGGTCGCCTACCTGCGGCTTGATGAAATCACCCCGGGTCCGGACGTCGCCGTCAACCTCGGCGATCTGCGAGCCGGCGGAATTGCGACCCACACCGCCGAGGTCAGGCATCCGGCCACGAGCGCGCTGACCGGCAGGGCCGGCGATGGCGCGGTCGCTTATCACAACCGGAACGGAAGGTCCACCACGACGATCCCGTGGAAGGCGGAGAACAACGGGTTGGACCCCGCTAATCCGGGCGCCAACCACGCCGGCATCCCCTTCACGTTCGAAGCCTGGCTCAGGCCGATGAGGGATCAACAGGGCGGACAGGCTGCCTTTAACAACCGCTGGGCGGGCGGCACGGGACGGACCGGCTGGGTCATTTTCCAGCGCAACCCGAACCTGACTTATCCGACCAGCGAAGGGCATGGATGGGAATTCCGCATGTATAGCGGCAATGGAACGGGGGGCCAGGATGTCCGGACTGAAACGGATTATGCCGTGGGCGAGTGGGGTCATTTCGTCGTCACCTGGCAGCCGGAAATCGACAATGGTGATCCAGGCGGCAACGGGAATAATCAGTGGCAAGGCGTACTGACGGCGTATTTCAACGGCGTCGCCGTCTCTTCAAACACGGCGGCCCTCTACGCGGCAAATCGGGAAACGACCGAGACCGGCGCGCCGGCGGCCGATCTTGCGATGGGTTCCTACAACGCCGCTTCGACGCTCGGCAACAACCCGTTCGAAGGGGACGTGGACGAAGTGGCCATTTACAACAACTACGTGCTGACGCCGGATCAGATCCTGGCCCACTACCAGGCCGGCACCAATTCAAACTATGGCACGAATTACGAGACGCTGGTCTTCAACGCCGCTTATGATGGAGCGGGAACACAAAGATTGGGTCCCCAAACGTACCTCCGCTTCAATGATCCGGCCCGTTATCCCGCGGCCAATAGCGGTGCCGTCGGCCAGGTTGCCGACGGCAACCTCGTCCTCACAACCAATCAGGCAGCCGGACCCCGGCCGCCTGCATATGCGGGCTTCGAATCATCGAACCTGGCAGTGCCTCTCGATGGATTAAAGCCGTGGGCCAGTCTCAACAATCCGTCAGGCCTGAATATTTCCAATCAAATCACATTGGAGGCCTGGATCAAACCCGACGCCGCCCAGGGCGACCGGGCGCGGATCATCTCGCACGGACCGCCGACCATCAGCGATTTCCTCGGCGCGGCGACGGTTCCCGATTTCTCGTTGACCAACAGCTCGGAGGTCTTTCTGGGGATCGATGGAGGCGGCGCGAACTATGTCGTTGGTTCATCGGCAATTGTTTATACGGACTCCGTGAACATCAGTACCAATACTTATATGGCGAGTTTCCCGGTCCCTGCGGGTGATTTGGGAGGCGGGAACTGGATTCACCTGGTTGGAACTTATGATGGCGCCAATTGGAAGCTCTACCGCAATGGCGCACCGGTCGCCACCAATGCCGCGGCCGTGGGCGCGTTGCCGGTCGATAATGGGGATTGGGCCATCGGCACGACGGGCAACGGATGGACCAACAATTTCGCCGGAGCGGTCGATGAGGTTGCCATTTACAACCGTGCGTTGACGGCTGGCCAGGTCCAGGCCCATCACACCGCCGGCCTGTCCGGAGGACAACTCCTCACACTCGCGATCAGCGGACCTGGCGGCGCGGTGACGATTACGTGGACGAGCGGTACGTTGCAGGAATCGACGCTGGTGACCGGCACCTACACGAATTCGGCGGCTGCCGTCTCTCCCTACACTCCACCGTCAGGTCCGACGACGAAGTTTTATCGCTTGATTCAGTGAGCCGGCGGAGCGCGGGATTCCGATCCCGCGTGACCGTTCTCCTCGACACTCGCGGGATCGGAGCGCGGGATTCCGATCCCGCGT
>DATEKZ010000044.1:0-6565 GCA_035277185.1 Verrucomicrobiia bacterium | reverse complement strand
GGGAAACGAACGGCAGCTCGTAGCCGTCGCAAACGACATCCAGCCAGGGGTTGGGAAACAGATCTGTGCTGAGCGCCGGCGGGAAGTGGGACTTCAGATTCCCGATTCCGGAACCGATCTCGACGACGCGTCCCGGCAGGGAAACATCCACAAGGCGCAGGATGCGCTCGTAGAACCCCCGGTAGATTTCCTGGAGCAGGAGTTTGCGGTTCCAGGTCTTCAGGTTCCTTTGGATCTCTCGCTGATGCTGGGTCAGCGGAAGGCTCATCGGACAAATTTCATGCGGCGGGCGGCAAAGATTACCATGCGCAGCAACAACCAGCCGTGCCGCCACCGCTGGATGTTGGTTTCTCCGTAGGTTCGCGCGGCGTACCGGATCGGCAGGTCGATGATGCGCAGGTTCAGTTTGGCCGCGCCAAAGAGCAGGTCAAAGTCGCCAAAGGGATCGAAATCGCCAAAGTACACGCGATTGCGGGCGATGGCTTCATAGTCCTCTCGAAAGAGAACCTTCGTCCCGCACAAAGTGTCCTTGATCGGCTGGCCGAGCAGCCAGCTGAAGGCGACTCCGAAGAACTTGTTCGCCACCATGTTGAGAAACCGCATCGCTTCGTCCTCCATCGGATAGACGAGGCGAACGCCGTTGACGAAATCGGCTGTGCCGGAACGGGCGATCTCGTAGAATTTCGGCAGTTGCTCCGGTGGCATGGTCAGGTCGGCGTCGAGAATGAAGAGCAGGTCGCCCGTGGCCGCGGCGAATGCTTCGCGGACGGCGCTGCCTTTGCCTTTGCCCAGTTGCTTGAGGGTTTTGATGTCGCGATCGGGATAGCCGGTTTTGACGCGCTGAATCTCTTCCCACGTATTGTCGCTGGAGCCGCCCTCGATAAAGATCAGTTCGGTGCCCAGGCCCATCTCGGGCGTGCGCTGTACGGCGGCCTCGATGTTACCGGCTTCATTGCGCGCCGGGACCACCACAGTGCAGCGATAATGCCTGCCCGGCGGCACGTTCGGTCGCGGCCGCGCGACCATGAAGATGGTGAGGCAGAAGGGGCGCAGCAACGGCGCCAGCCAGCGGTTGAAGAAGGGTTCCAATAGTGGAGTTCGCACCGGCCAGAGAATGCGCGTGTCCATTTTGACGAGTTCCCAGCCGGCCAGGTGCAGCAGGTTCTTCATGTCAGCCGACGAAAGCCAGTTTTGTTCCGGCGTCGGCGCCTTGGCGCCGATTTTCTCCGCCAGGGCCAGGACCGGGCGCCAAAGGCTGTTGAAAAAGTTGAGCACAAGCCGCGTGCGCGGTTCGGCAAACCGGTGCAAACGCGTCAGCAATTCCTGGACATCGGGCAGATCGTTGACGAAATCGGAGAGCAGAATGCAGTCAAACGTTTCAACGGAGGAGAACTTCGCGGCGTCGGTGGCGTGAAATTCGAGCCGCGGGTGGTGTTGCCGTGCGCGGTTGATGATGGCGGGGCTGAAATCGACGCCCACTCCGCGCGCCGGTTCGACCGCGGCGAGCAGTTCGCCCGAACTGCAGCCGAGTTCCAGGACGCGCAGGCCGGGAGGAACGAGGAACCGGTAAAATCGGTGGAGCAGGGGCTGGTAGTAGCGGGCGAGTTCCCGGTCGCGCGAAGCCGCGCGTCGCTCGTAGAACGACTGATGATCGATCATTCGGCTTCTAGCTAATCGAAAACCGTCGGACTGGCCAGCTTCAAAAGAACGGATTCGCCCGCCAAGAGGGGCGAGCGAACCTTACGGTCTCCCGACCAAAAAGCCGGGTTGAAGGCTGCCGGGATTTGCGACAGTCTTACGCCCCGATGTCGAAGATCAAACGTCCCCACCCGTTCAGCAAGCTATCGGTGCTCATGGCCGCTTACAACGAAGAGGCGACTCTCCGCCGCTGCCTGGAACGCATTCTGACGGCGTCATTGCCGGAGGGACTCGACAAGGAGATCGTACTGGTGGACGACGCTTCGACCGACGCAACGTGGAGAATCGCCCAACAGCTTGCCGAGCGGCACGGCGAGTTGAAAGTCTTTCGGCAGGAAAGAAACCAGGGCAAGGGCGCCGCGTTGCGGCGCGCCATCGCCGAGATGACCGGCGATCTGGCGATTTTTCAAGACGCGGATCTGGAGTACGATCCGACGGATTACGGTCGGTTGCTTGGCCCCCTGCTGGCCCGCAAGGCCGATGTCGTTTACGGATCGCGCTTCACGGGAGAGGAACGGAAGATCCTGTATTTCTGGCACAGCGCGGGAAATCGCTTGTTGACACTGCTGGCCAACATGCTTAATGACACGAACCTCACAGACATGGAGACGTGCTACAAGGCATTTGTGGCCGAGCATCTGAAGAAGATCCCTCTCGAGTCCGATCGTTTTGGAATCGAGCCGGAGATCACGGCGAAGGTGGCGCGGAACCGGCTGCGGATTTACGAAGTTCCCGTCAGTTACGACGGTCGGACATACGAGGAAGGCAAGAAAATCACCTGGCGCGACGGTCTCGCCGCCCTTTGGTTCATTCTCAGGTACCGCTTCAGTTCCAGCTATGCGGATCCGGGCAAGGTGGCCCTGGACGCCCTGGAGCAAGCGCCACGCTTCAACGAATGGATGTATGAGTCGATCCGACCTCACCTCGGAAACCGGGTTGTCGAACTGGGTTCGGGACGAGGGAACCTGAGCAAACTGCTGCGCCGATGCAAGGCACTCCTGGTCACTGACAACCGCGACGATTACCTCGAGGAGCTTCGCGAGCGATTTGATTGCTGCGACCACATCCGTGTGGCGAAGCTTGATTTGTCTGCGTCCGATGACTACGAGGTCCTGCGCGAATACGCCCCGGAAACGGTGGTGTGTTTGAACGTGCTCGAACACATCGAAAACGACCAGTTTGTGCTCGACACCTTGAGCAAAGTGCTGCCCGGCGGATGCCGATTGATCTTTCTCGTTCCGTTCGATCCCAAATTGTTCAGTGAATTCGACCGGCAGATAGGCCACCATCGCCGGTACCAGAGGGGTGAGCTGGAGCAGAAGATGGCGAAAGCCGGATTCAACGTGGAACGGCAGTTTTTCTTCAACAAGGTCGGAGTCATGGCCTGGTGGGTGGGCAACACCCTGTCCGGCCAGAAGACCATTACTCCGTGGCAACTCCGAATGTACAACTTGCTGACGCCGCTCTTCCGGTTGCTGGACCGGATTCCGGGCGGCAAGGGGCTTTCGACCGTAGTGATCTCTCAAAAGCCAACGGCGGCGCGCCCTGGAGAATAGCGTGGAGTTCTCTTGACGTAATGTCGGCCGCTCCATTTCCCAATCAAACGGGGCCCGGATGGCAGGCCTGGTTTACACCCGGCCGATTTGCAACGGTGCTGGGCGTGTTGGTATGCCTGGCGTATCCGGAGGTCGTCTTTGGCAACAACACCTTTTTCTTTCGCGACTTTGGTTTCTTCGGTTATCCGCTCGCTTATTACCATCGGCAAAGTTTCTGGGAGGGGGAAATCCCTCTCTGGAATCCGCTCAACAACTGCGGCCTGCCGTTCCTCGCCCAATGGAACACGCTCGTCCTGTATCCGGGTTCGTTGTTCTATCTTGTGTTCCCGTTGTCCTGGGCGGTTAACCTGTTTTGCCTCGGCCATCTTTTTCTGGCCGGCCTGAACATGTATTTTCTGGCCCTTCGGTGGACCGGCCATCGTCTGGCTGCCTGCATCGCCGGCCTGGCCTTCGCTTTGAACGGCCTGACGTTGAGCTGCCTGATGTGGCCGAATAACATCGCGGCTCTGGGCTGGATGCCGCTGGTCGTTTTGAGCGTCCAACGGGCCTGGCAGCAACGGACGCCAAAACACACCGCGGCAGGCGTACTCATCGGGGCCATGCAGATGCTCGCCGGCGCGCCCGAGATCATTGTCTTCACCTGGATCATTATCGCGGTTTTGCTGGTCGTAGAGGGGGTTCGTCGCCGTGGCCGCCGTCTCCAATCCTTGCTCTGCTTCACTGCGGTTGTCTTGCTTGTCGCCGCCCTATCCTCCGGCCAACTCCTGCCTTTCCTCGATCTGCTCAAGCAGTCTCAACGCCACGAGGGCTTCGGACATTCTCACTGGTCCATGCCGGGTACCGGCTGGGCCAATCTGTTGGTCCCTCTGTTCTACTGCTATGAAGGCCGGCACGGTGTGTTTTTTCAGATGGGTCAGGAATGGACGTCCTCCTACTACGCGGGCGCCGGCACGGCGGCGCTGGCGCTGGTTGCGTTCTGGGGTTCGCGCGCATGGCGGATCTGGACCCTTGGCGCCATCGCCGCTTTCGGGTCGATTCTCGCTTTGGGCGAAAACGGCTACGTCTATGCCTGGCTGCAGAAGTTGCTGCCGCAATTCGGATTCATGAGATTTCCGGTCAAATTCGTGACCATCACGATATTTTGTCTTCCGTTGCTGGCCGCCTTTGGCGTGAGCCGGCTGCGCGAGGAAGACATCCGGCCCGGCCCCTGGTGGCGGGGGCCGATCCCCGCTGCGGGAGCCGTTGTGACATTGTTGATCGCGGGACTGTTGGGGTTCGCCTATTATTTCCCTGCCCCTTGGGGTGGATGGAAGGCGACCTGGCAAAACGGGCTCGGCCGCACGCTTTTCTGCTGGGCAATTCTGGGCACTCTGTTCGTGGCCTATCGGTTCAGGAGGACACAGGCCGCCGTGTCTGCCGCCACGGCGGCGCTCCTCCTGATGGCCGTTGACGCGTTGAGACAGGCGCCGAACCAAAACCCCACTCTGCCCCGCACGATTTTCACGCCGCGAATCGTTCGCCTGACTCCTCAACCGACGCAGGGCGAATCGCGCGCCTTGATTTCGAAGCCCGCCTACATGCGCATCCAGACCACCTTCAGTTCACGGGCGATGAATGACCTGTTGGTCGGTCGCGCCGCATTGTTTCCCAACGCCAATCTGTTGGACGGGATTCCCACCGTGAACGGTTTCTATTCGCTCAACCCTCGCGAGGAACAGGACATTTCGGGCGGCTGGTTCACGCGGGCCGATGGTGCAGATCCAACCAATCTTCTTGATTTTCTGGGGGTGGCGCATATCTCCTCCTCTACCCAGCGTGTTTTCGAGTTGGATTTCAGGACGAATGCGATGCCACTCGTCTCCGCAGGCCAAAGACCGGTTTACGCCCCGCACGACGCCTCGGCGCGCATCATCCGCGAAGGGGACTTTCAGCCGCGCGAGGAGGTTTACCTGCCCGTCGAGCTCCAGCCTTTTGTGCTCGTCACCAATCGGACTGAAGCCAGAGTCCTGTCCTCAACTTTCACGGCGCATCATGTGACGATTGAAGTGCAGGCGGATCAACCCAGCCTGGTGGTGATCGCCCAGACCTGCTATCCTCGGTGGCGGGCGTTCGTCGATGGCCGTCGCGCCCTTGGATTACGGGCCAATCATGCCTGCCAGGCGGTGCAAGTGCCGGCCGGAAGGCATACGGTGAAGCTCGTGTATTACGACTCACATTTTCACCGCGGCGTGGCAATTTCTGCGATCACTCTGGTGGGCTGCCTCGTCCTGTGGGGATGGCAACGCAAACTCTCGATTCAAAATTGAGATGGGGCGCTACAATTTGGAGTCTCCTTGCCCGCCCGACGCTCCGTCCAAACCCGGATGACGATTAAGTTCTCTGTCGCCAGGCACCACGCGTAATGAATCCGCGCCTCAAATGAGCCCGGCCAGCAAACATTCGAGGATCGTCGGCACGAGCGATTGGTTCGAGCCGGGCCGGTTCACCCTGATCCTGGGGCTGCTGATAGTGGCCGCCTATCCGGACGTGGTGGTTGGCAGGAACACTTTTTACTTTCGAGACTTTGGCTTCTTTGGTTACCCGCTGGCCCACTATCACCGCCAGAGTTTCTGGGAGGGACAAATCCCGTTATGGAACCCGTTGAACAATTGCGGGCTGCCGTTTCTGGCCCAATGGAACACGCTGGTGCTCTATCCCGGTTCGCTGTTTTATTTGCTGTTTCCGCCTTCCTGGTCGCTGGGCATCTTCTGCCTGCTGCACCTGCTATTGGCCGGAGTCGGAATGTACTTGTTGGCTTGTCGATGGACGGGATGCCGGTTGGGCGCGTCGGTGGCAGGGATGGCGTACGCGTTGAACGGGCTGTCCCTCAATTGTCTGATGTGGCCGCAAATCGTGGCGGCGCTGGCCTGGATGCCCCTGGTGATATTGAGCGTGGAGCTGGCGTCGCGAAACGCGCGCTATCTGGCGGGAGCAGCGGTGTTGGGCGGTATGCAAATGCTGACCGGCGCGCCGGAGGTCATCCTGTTCACGTGGATGATCGCGGCGGCGCTGGCTGTACCTGGAATCGTTCGAAGCCGGCAGAGTCGGGCCGCGCTGGTCGGGCGGTTGGGAGTCATTCTGCTGCTGGTGGGGGCATTGGCGGCGGCCCAACTTCTCCCCTTCCTCGAGTTGTTGCGCCACTCACAACGCGATATGCTCTTTGCCGATGCCTCCTGGTCCATGCCGGGCACCGGCTGGGCGAATTTCCTGGTGCCGCTATTCCGCACGTTCCTCAGCCGTCAAGGAGTCTATTATCAGAATGACCAGTACTG
>DATEKZ010000043.1:0-2636 GCA_035277185.1 Verrucomicrobiia bacterium | reverse complement strand
GCACTGGGCAACGGCGATGGAAGTTTCGGGCCGCGAACCAACTTTGCCGCTGCGGGCGGCCCGTATGGCGTGGCGGTGGCGGACTTCAATGCGGACGGCAAGCTGGACCTGGCCGTGGCCAACCAAAGCGCGGACAACGTGAGCGTCCTGCTGGGGAACGGAAACGGTTCATTCGGCGCGGCGACCAATTTCGGGGTCGGCAATACGCCGCGGTCCGTCGCGGTTGGCGACCTGAACGGAGATGGCAAGCCGGACGTGGCGGTCGTCAGCGCCAGTGACAACCAGGTGAGCGTGCTGATTGGCGTTGGCAACGGGGCGTTTTTTCCCGCTACGAATCATCCATCCGGCGGCTCCGGTTCCTTCCATGTCGTGATGGCTGATGCGGACGCCGACGGGAATCTGGATGTTGTTGTTGCGGGTTATGGCAACAATGTCGTGGGCGTCTTGCGAGGCAATGGCAACGGGACATTGAAACCGGTCGTGACTTTTCCGATCGGCGGCAATCCGATCTCAGTTGCGGCGGGCGACTACAACGGCGATGGCCGGCCGGACATCGCCACCGCCAATCACGCCAGCCACAATGTCGGCCTCCTGCTGGGAAACAACACTGAGCCGTTGGTTGAAGATCCGCTGGCCAGTGGCATCCGCACCGGCACGGGGCGGGGCAACCTGAACACCTCGTCCGACGTTGACTATTGGAGCTTCACGGGCGCGGCGGGCGATCTGTTTTCTCTGGCCGTGGACATCCCGGGCAATCCGGCGTCCAGCGCTCTGTACTTCCGCATCTATCGTCCGGACGGCGGCGTGTTGACCGAGTTCGGGGCGAACTTCGATGGATGGGGACAGTCGGTTCCGGCGACCCTGCCGCTCGACGGCACCTATGTGGTGCAGGTGAGTGCGAACTACGACTACCTTGACGAATACCGGCTGCGGGTCACGACCGCGCGTCCGCCCACGCAGATGGAGACGGAAACCAACAATAACACCAGCCAGGCCGACGTTCCGTCGCTCGTGCTGACCAACGGCCATCAGGTGGCCAGGATCCTTGGTTACATCAGCGCCGGTGATGGCCCCGGCGACTATTATCTGTTGGGCAACCTGGCGGAGGGGACGACCATCACACTCGGTTCAAGCCAGCCGGCGAGCAGTGGCATCGCCGCGATCCTGGGGATTTACGACTCGGGCGGGGTGGTGGTGACGAACAGCGCGGTGCGCGCCGCCAACCTGACCTTCACGGTTCCCGCCGGCGCGGGCGGGAGTTACTACGCCCGCGTCATCTCGGACGATTTTGGCGTGGCCCAGCAGTTCGGAGGCACGAATGGATTCGCCCTTCGCCTGGACGGTGCCAACGATTACATCGGCGCAACCGACTCGGCTTCGCTGCGCCCGACGAGCCTGACGTTGGAAGGATGGTTTAATTTTTCTGCCGTTGGCGGCACCCGGGTCATGATGGGCAAGACCCTGGTCGGTGGTGTCAACGATTCTTACGTGCTGTGGCACGATGCCGGTCTTTTGCGGGCGGGCATCGGGGACAACGGTGGCCTTACCGAACTTAACGTCGCGTGGACGCCACAACCCGGCGCCTGGTATCACCTCGCTTACACGTTCGACAACGCTTCCGATCTTCACGTCCTTTACATCAACGGCGTTCAGCAGGCCTCGGGTGTCGTTACACGAAGTCCCGTTTTTGACACTCACCCCTTGCTTATTGGCGCCGATATCAACAACGAAGCCGTGAGCGCCTTCTTCGGCGGCAAGGCGGACGAGGTCCGCGTGTGGAACGTGCCGCGGTCCGGAGCGCAGATTGCCGCGAGCATGAGCCAGAGCCTCGTGGGCAACGAGGGCGGCCTGATGGGCTATTGGCGGTTGGATGAAGGGAGCGGCAGCGTGGCGTCTGATGCGACCGCGAACGGAAACAACGGAACGCTCTTCAACAATCCCGTGTGGGCGCCGTCGGGTCTGAATAACGTCCAACCCGCCGGACTTCTCTCCCAATACATTCTGAACATTGACCTGGCGGACACGCTGCCGCCGGTCATCACGTCGAACAACCTGCCGCCGGAGGGGAGCACGAACGCCATTATCGTGGACCGCTTTACGCTCGGGTTCTCCGAAGACATGAGCGCAACGAGCGTCACCAACCCGGCCAACTACGATCTGCGCGCCGCGGGGCCGGACACGCTTTTCGACACGGGCGACGACGAAGTCTATACGGTAACCTCCACCGGATACGCCACCGGATTGACCGGCTCGTATGTCGTTGATGGCCCGCTGCAACCCGGCCGGTATCGCTTTACGGCCAGGACCACGCTGCAGGATCGTTCCGGAAACGGATTGGCGTCGCCGCACCTCCGGCAGTTTGTATTGCTGGGTGTCAGCGGATTCATTTTCGAGTCCCGAAATAACAACACACAGAACGCAGCCACGTCATTGAGCCTCTCGCCCACGAACGCGTCGGACGGTTCGTTTACGACGGGCGGCAGCTTCCCGGTGGGCGCGAACCCCTACTTTGTGCTGGCCGGACTGGTCAACGCCGACGCGCACCTCGATTTGATCACGGCTAACAACGGCAGCGACAACGTGAGCGTCCTGCTGGGCAATGGCGACGGGACTTTTCAGCCGGCAACGAATTTTGC
>DATEKZ010000042.1:0-3300 GCA_035277185.1 Verrucomicrobiia bacterium | reverse complement strand
CACGGCCAGTTCGACGTTGGCCCACGCGGTCATCACGACGACCGGAAGCGTGTTGTCGAGCGATTGGATGCGCGCCAGCAAATCCAGCCCTTCCTGCCCCGAGGTGGTGTCGCGCGCGTAATTGAGGTCCATCAGCACGACGTCAAACTCGCGCTGCTCCAGCGCGGCAAGGGCCCGGGCGGGGGAATTGACGGCTTCGGTTTTGTAACCTTCTCCCTTGAGCAACAGGCGCAGCGCTTCGAGCACATCGGCTTGATCGTCGGCAACGAGAATGTGAGCGACAGCTTGAGCCACGGCGAAGTATGTGCCAGTCGTGGCCGACCGCCGCAAGCTTTACTCCTCCTCACGCCGCGGCGCGCCGCAACCGGTCGCGAATGGCCTCCCACTCGACGCCGGGCGGAAGGTCCTCGACGACGATGACTTTCGCGCCGGCTTCATCGCACCGATGGAGCTCCGCGTAGATCGCGCGCGCAAAGGCTTCGGCGTCGTGGGGAATCACGCTCACCTGTCCGAAACCGGCGTCGGAAGGAATCCTGGTGTGCGCGATCACATGGATCCCGGACCCGGGAGTCCGGACCTCTGACAACTGGCGGCGCAAGTCCGCATCGTCGCGCCATGACAGAATCCGGAGCCTGGCGCGCGGCGAATAATGCCTTTCCAGCAAGCCGGGGCTGCGAAGCGGCTCCGCCTTCCGCTCTCCGCTTTCCGCCTCGGCCAGCATTCCCGTCACCGCCAGCAATGACTCCTCATGAATCATCCCCGACCGCAGCACCCGTGGCGGATTCGCGGTCACATCCAGCACCGTCGATTCAATCCCCACGTGCGACTGCCCGCCGTCGATGACCAGGGGAATCCGGTCGCCCAGGCTTTTCACGACATGCGCGGCGTTGGTCGGAGACACCTCAGTCGAGCGATTTGCGCTCGGGGCGGCCAGGGGAAAACCGCAGGCGCGGATCACGGCTTGAATGAACGGATGACTCGGCCAACGCACGCCCACGGTCGGCCCGCCCGCCGTGACGATGTCGGGAATCTCGCGCGAGCGTGGAAGCACGAGCGTCAGCGGCCCAGGCCAGAAGGATTTTGCGAGTTTGTCTGCCAGCGCGGGCCAGTCCGCCACGCAGCGTCTGGCCATCTCCACGCCGGCAACGTGAACGATGATGGGGTTTCGGGCCGGTCGCCCCTTGGCTTCGTAAATCCTGGCCACCGCATTCGTATCCAGCGCATTGGCCGCCAGGCCATAAACGGTTTCGGTCGGCAACGCCGCGATTTCGCCCGCGCGCAAGCACTCGGCCGCGCGCGCGACGGCGGCGTCAAACAGAGCCGGCGTGTGCGCCGGCAGGACTTCAGCCCGGGTCCCGCTCACGATCCGAAATGTGCCCGCGAACCACGCCAAAGGGCACGAAAATTCTGGCGTGAACTTTGAACTTTGAACTTTGAACTTTGAACTTATCTTCGGCGCGTGCTCGACGTGTTAACCAGGCAACTCGCCCGCGGCAGCGCACTCTCCGATGACGGGGTGAAAGACGCCGTCAGACAGCTGGTCGATGAAAACGTTCCCGCCGAAAGCAAGGCCGACTTTCTCGCGGCGCTGGCGCGCAAGGGCGAAACGCCGGGGGAGATTGGGGCTTTCGCCGCCGAGCTGCGCGCGAAGTCCATTGAGCCCCCGCTCGATGCCGGGACCCGTGCCCGCGAAATCCTTGATGTTTGCGGAACGGGCGGCGACCGGCTCAACACGTTCAACATTTCGACAACCGTCGCCCTGGTCGTGTCCTCGGCCGGCGTGGCCGTGGCGAAGCACGGCAACCGGGCCATCACCTCGCAATCCGGCAGCGCCGATGTGCTCGAAGCGCTCGGTGTGCGGATCGACTTGACGCCGGAGGAAGCGGCTCGTTCGCTTCGCGACCATCATTTCGCGTTTTTCTTCGCGCCGAAGTACCATCCCGCGTTCAAACACATCGCGCCGGCGCGCAAACTCTGCGCGGAACGCGGCCAACGGACGATCTTTAATTTTCTCGGGCCGCTTTTGAATCCCGCGCGGCCCAGCGCCCAACTGGTCGGCGTGCCGCGCACGGAATGGTGCGAGCCGATCGCCCGCGTTCTCCAGTCGCTCGGCGTTCGCCGGGGAATGGTCGTCAGCGGGCGCGTGAACGACGCACAACTACAACTCGACGAGCTTTCCACGCTGGGAGACAACACGATTGCCGAGTTTTATCAGGACCGGGGCTTTGCCACTTCGGTGATGTCGCCGGGGGATTTTCCGCTTCGAAAGGCCACTCTCGCGGATCTGGCGGGCGGAGATCGGAACCGCAACGCGGAGATCGTCCGCGGCATCCTGGACGGGGTGGAGCGCGGACCGAAACGCGACGCCGTGCTGCTCAACGCGGCGGCCGCGCTCTTCGTGGCAAACAGCGCGAAGTCGCTGATGGAAGGCTGGGAACGGGCGGCCGGGTTGATTGAGAGTGGCAAGGCCAAAGCGAAGCTGGAGGAACTGGTCACGGCTTCAACCCGCTGAGTTGCCGGCGACCCCATGCGGACCCCAGCACCTCCCCGCAGACCCACTGCCATTGAATTAAGGCACTGACCGAATCGTGCAGCGGTCGTCATGACTCGACGCTGCCGGATGAATCCGGCGTTCCTATTCGCCGGCGTCCGCGCGGGTTATGTGAGCGTTTCCTCCACACGGAATCGAACCCTCAAGTCGCGTCAGGAACGCCGGATTCATCCGGCAGATGCTTAATTCAATGGCAGTGCCCCGCAGACCCAGCCACCAGCGAGATCGATCGGCCTCTTCGCCGTTCGCACGCGCTGCGGCCAGAATGGCCGCGGTCCGGGAACCTTGCCGCGCACGTTATCCCGGTTAACTTTCCTGCAACTTCGGATTCGGCGGACGTGTTCTCCGAACAAACTCGGAACAACCAACTGAGCCATGTACAAGATTATTGGCGCGGACGGGAATGAATACGGGCCCGTGTCCATCGACCAGGTCCGCCGATGGATTGCCGAAGGCCGGGCCGACGCGCGAACGAAGGTGCAGATTGACGGCGGTGAATGGAAACCGCTTTCAGAGTTTCCGGAGTTTGGAGCGGACCTGGCCTCCAAAGGGGCCGTTGCATCGGCGCCACCCAGGGTTGCGATCACCGAGGCGGACCGCATCGCCGCTGAAATTCTCGCCCGCGATTATTGCATCTACATCGGGGATTGTTTCAGCCGCGGCTGGCAACTGGTAAAAAAGAGCTTCTGGCTCACGGCGGGTGCGACGGCGGTCATGCTTCTCATTTGCGTGGCGCTCGCTTCGATTCC
>DATEKZ010000041.1:0-22572 GCA_035277185.1 Verrucomicrobiia bacterium | reverse complement strand
CTGAACGAATTGAAGAAAAGTTCAAAAGAAATGTGGGCGGACGCAAAGGCCGCCTTTGAAACCGCCTTTGACGAGTTGCAGAAGGCCTACGAGAAGACCAAAGCAAAGTTCTCCAGTTGAACAGGATGGCTATGCGCTTGTTAATCATCGACGACGAGGAAAACATCCGCAAAACCACCGCCGTGCTGTTGGAAGGGATGGGGCACGAGACGGTCGGCGTGGCCAACGGCGCGGCCGCCCTCAAACAGCTCGACCAGTCCCATTTTGAGATTGCGTTCCTGGATCTGAAATTGGACGACGAGAACGGCCTGGATGTCCTCCCGAAGCTGCTGAAGCTGGATCCGCAACTGGACGTCGTCGTCTTCACCGCGTACGCGGCCATCGACACCGCCGTCGACGCCATCCGACGGGGCGCCGTGGACTATATTCCCAAGCCGTTCACACCCGAACAGATTCGTCAGGCGCTCGACCGGATCATCAAGACTCGGAGACTCAAAGGCCGGGTGGCGGAACTGGAATCCCGGCTCTCCGCGGATTCGCCGGCCGTCGATCTGTCCACCAGTGAATCGGCCATGCAGAAGGTCATCGACCTCGCCATGAAGGCGGCCGCGACCCCTGCGACTATTCTGATCCTCGGCGAAAGCGGAACGGGCAAGGGGGTGCTGTCGCGGGCGATTCATGACAACAGTCCGCAGCGGGAAAATGCTTTCGTCACCGTGAGCTGCCCGAGCCTGTCACGCGAGTTGCTGGAGAGCGAATTATTCGGGCACGTCAAAGGCGCGTTCACCGGGGCGGTGATCGACACGTGGGGCAAGGTGGCGGCGGCCGACGGCGGCACGCTGTTTCTCGATGAGATCGGCGAGATGCCGCTGGAAATTCAACCCAAGCTTCTTCGCCTCCTGCAGGAGAAGGAATACGAGCGCGTGGGTGAATCGAAAGTGCGTCGCGCCAGCGTTCGTGTCATCGCCGCGTCCAATCGCGATCTCGACCAGGCCGCGCGGCAGGGCCGGTTTCGCGAGGACCTCTTTTACAGGTTGAACGTCATCACCCTGCAGATGCCGCCGTTGCGGGAACGGCGCAACGACCTTCTCAAGCTGGCCGGAAATTTTCTTCAGTTTTTCGCGGCGCAATGTGGCAAGCGGCTCAACGGGTTCTCTCCGGACGCCGAGCAGGTATTTCTGAGCTACGCCTGGCCCGGCAACCTGCGCGAACTTCGCAATGTCATCGAACGCGCTGTCATCGTCGCCGCCGGGGATCGAATCGACAAAGACGATTTGCCGGACCGGATGCACGAGACCTCGGCTCAGCCGGCCAATGGTTTTCAGGTCGGCGCCCGTGTCTCGATCGCGGAGTTGGAAGAGGCTCACATCCGGCGGGTGCTCGGCCAGTCTTCGACCATGGAGGAAGCCGCGCACGTGCTGGGCATCGACCCGGCCACGCTTTACCGAAAACGAAAACGATTCAACCTGTAGTCGCCAGAGGATCGACACGGTTACTATGCTGCGCGCGCGGTTGTTTCTGAACCTGGTGCCGTTTCTGGTGATCCTCCTGGCGATCGGCGTCTATGCGGTCGTGCTCTTTTCCCGCCTGACCAGCAGCGTGGATGCGACGATCTCGCGGCACCATGAGAGCCTGATCGCGCTCCAGAAGATGGGCGACGCGCTGACGCGGATGGAGCGGCAGATCGTATGGGTGCTGGTAAGCCGGACCAACAATGCGGCTCAGGCGTTTGCGACGCAAAACGCGATCTTTTCGCAAAACCTCAAGGGCCAGTCGCAAAATCCGACCCTCCCTCGCGCCGATGCTTTGATCCAACGCCTGGAAACCAGCCATCAGGACTTTCAATCCGCTGCCGCTGCCATCCTCAATGGCGAAGGGCTTACGGAGCAGATCAAGGTTTACGAGGAGAAGCTCTTGCCGGCCAAAGCAGCCATGGAAGAATCACTTGCCGAATGCCGTCGGGTCCATCACGAGGCCGTTCTGGCGACCAGCCTCGAGGTCCGGACCACGGGCGAACAGATGAAATTCTGGATGGTAGTGGGGTTGATCGTGGCCCTGACCATTTCCAGTTATGCCTACTATCATCTTGGCCGGTCCATTCTTGACCCCATCCAGGCGTTGACCCGGGCCACGCGCGAAATGGCGGAGGACAAGTTCGACCAGACCGTTCCCGTGGCCTCGCGGGATGAGCTCGGCGAACTGGCCGGTGCCTTCAACCGTATGGCGGCTCAGCTTCGCTCCTACCGCCAAAGCACGTCCGAACAGATCCTCCGCCTTCATCGCACCATGGAGACGACGCTCGCTTCGTTTCCGGACCCGATCTTCGTCTTCAATCGTCACGGTGACATCGAACTCAAGAATCCGGCCGCCGAGGAGCTGTTGACGCAGCTTCATCCGGATGGAGGACTTCCTGCCTCGCTCGAGAAACTGATGGCCGAGGCCCGCAGCCAGGGCCGCGACTTTCTTCCGCAGGATTTCAAGGCGGCCCTGGAGTTGAACATCGGCAACGAAGACCGTCATTTCCTCCCGCGCATCGTCGTCATGCGTCATGGCCAGGAAGACGACCTGGGCGTCGCGCTGGTCCTGTACGACATCACCCGCTTCCGGCTCATGGATGATGTCAAAACGAACCTCGTGGCCACCGTCAGCCACGAGTTGAAAACGCCTCTGACCAGCGTGCGGATGGTCCTGCACATGCTGCTCGAAAAAGCCCTCGGACCGCTGACCTCCCGACAACAGGATTTGCTCCGCACCGCCTGCGATGATGCGGAACGCCTGCTGCGTATCCTGAACACGCTCCTCGATCTCGCGCGACTCGAACAAGGAACCACCGAATTGCAAAAGGAAGAAACCGCCCCGGCCGACCTGATCCGCCACGTCGTCGAGGAAATGAACGAAACGGTCGTGGCTCGTGGCCGCAGATTGCGCAGCGATGTTTCCGACGGACTGCCCTCCGTGTCGGTGGATCGCCATCGCATCGGCCATGTCTTCTCCAATTTCATCATCAACGCCATCAAGCATGCGCCGTCCGGCTCGGACATTCTCGTGCGCGCCACCCGCGCCGAGGATGGCGGTGTCCAATTCTGTGTCGTCGATCCGGGGCCGGGAGTGCCCGAGGAGTTTCATAGCCGCATTTTCGACCGCTTTTTTCGCGTCCCCGGCCAGGAGAAGCGCGGAGTGGGGCTCGGCTTGTCCATCGCCCGGGAGATCGTGCTGGCTCACGGCGGACATATCGGTGTGCGAAATGGTCCCGGTCGCGGCAGTGAGTTTTTCTTTGTGCTGAGGGCGGACGGCGGCAGCGCGGATGGTTGAGTCGGGCCTTTCTCTCACTTTATTGCAGCCCTGCACTTGGGTGCGTCGCGTTCCCCCTCTCCCCAAGGGGAGGACGGGGTGAGGGGGGAAGGAACGGCCGAATATCCGCGCGGCTGCAAGATTCTGAGATAAGACTCGTCAGAAACGGAGTGTGGATTACCCTTTGTGGAGTCTGATCTCGCGTAGTTCGGGCCAAACGAATGATCTACTTCGACCACAACGCCACGACGCCCCTCCTGCCGCAGGCGCGACAGGCGTGGCTCGAAGCGATGGAGAACTTCATCGGCAATCCTTCCAGCCCGCATCGGATCGGGGGCCGGGCGGATGCGGCCATCACCTCGGCCCGCGAGCACCTCGCCGGGTTTCTCGGCTGCGACGGGTTCGATATCGTCTGGACGTCCGGCGCGACGGAGTCGAACAACACCGTGATTCATCATTTCGCCCGGGTGCTGGATGCCGGCGCCAACGTGTGGATTTCGTCGATTGAACACCCCTGCGTGCTCTCCGCGACCCGGCATTACTTTCCCAAGCGGCATCGGTTGATTCCCGTCACGCACGGCGGCGTCGTTGACTTGAACTGGATGGCCGAGGAAATGACGCACGAACGGCCGGGCCTGGTTGCCATCATGGCGGCCAACAACGAAACCGGCGTGCTGCAACCGTGGCGCGAAGCGCTGGCGATCTGCCGGCAATACGAGGTCCCCTTTTTCTGCGATGCGGCGCAATGGACCGGCAAGCTGCCGGCGGCAGGCCTCGGCGACTGCGATTTCGTGAGCGGCGCGGCGCATAAGTTCGGCGGGCCAAAGGGAGTCGGTTTCCTCAAGTGTCCGGGCAAGGGGCGCGTGGAACCGCTCTTGCGCGGCGGACCACAGGAGGAGGGCCGTCGGGCAGGAACCGAAAATGTCGCCGGCGTCCTTTCGATGATGGCGGCGCTCCAGGCGCGCGAAGCCGCTCTGGCAGGCGCAGAGGAGGCGGAGATCAAAGACCACCGAAGATCGGCCTCGAAATCAAAATGGCCCGCGGCGGTCACGCTGCGCCTCGGTTGGCGCGACGGCTTCGTCGAGCGAATGCTGAAAGCGCTGCCTGGCGCGGAGTTGATTGGTCTCGCTCAGCCGCGACTGTGGAATACCGTGTCCGCGTTGATGCCTCAGGCGGGCGGCCACCAACGCTGGGTGGTAAAGCTGGACAAGTCGGGGTTCGCGGTCTCCACCGGCTCGGCCTGCTCCAGCGGCAAGGAGGAACCCTCGCACGTCCTGGCCGCGATGGGTTACTCGCCCTCCGCCGCAGGGCGCGTCCTCCGCTTCAGCAGCGGCTGGGAAGCGACCGAGGATGATTGGAATGCGTTGCTCGAAGGGTTGCAAACGGTGCGTCATGGAATGACCAGGGCCGAAAAGCAGGCCACCTCATAGGTCCGCCTTAGCCGTAGCGATGCAGTTAGAAAGTTGGCTCGCCCTCACTCTAACCCTCTCCCCCAGGAGAGGGAACTCACTTCGGCCACGCTGGGACGAATCACGCGATGGTGATGCGAGGGGCTCGAAAGCTTCTCCCTCTCCCCGGGGGAGAGGGCCGGGGTGGGGACGAGCGTCCTATCCAACTGAATCGTTCCGGCCTAGCTACAACCCGTCTCCATCGCCGCGCGGCCCGAACGCGGCATTGTAAAGCTCCTCGAATTCCCTCGCCGCGACCGGTCGGGGATTAAAACCGGCGGTCCACTGCTTCGCCGCTTCATCCGCCAGGCCCTTGATCCTGGAGCGCTTCACGCCAAGGTCGCCGAGCGAGCGGGCAATCTTCGCCGCGTTCAGCAAGGATTCGAGCCGGCCGATCAGTGCTTCCACCGCGGCCTCCAGGCCGTCGCTGACGCAGGCGATCTCCGGCGCCGAGGCCAGTTCCGCGTAGGCGCGCTTCGCTGCGCGATCCTTCGCATTGAACCGCACGACGTGCGGCAACAGAATCCCCACGGCCTCGCCGTGGACGATCCCATAGTGCGATGTGAGGGGATTCGCGGCGGCGTGCGCCGCGCCAAGCATGCTGTTCTCGATCGCCGTGCCCGCAAACGCGGCGCCGATCAACATTCGTCCGCGCGCCTCGAGGTCGAGCGGGTCACGCCAGACTTTCGGAAATCCCGGCACGAGCAGCTTGAACGCTTCGTGTGAAAACATCAGGGAGAACGGATTCCGTTTCCGAGTCACCGCCGTTTCCACCGCGTGCGAGATCGCGTCAATGCCGGTCACCGCCGTAACGCGCGGCGGCTGCGAAACCGTCAAGGCCGGATCCAGAATCGCGACGCGCGGCGCCGCCTTCGGATCAAGACAGGCCATCTTCGAATGCGTGCGTTCCTCGGCGATGAGCGCCGCGCTCTGGCATTCGCTTCCTGTCCCGGCGGTCGTGGGGATGGCGATGAGCGGCAGCATCGGCTTCGTCGCCTTTCCGATGCCCCGGTAATCCTCGATGCGGCCCCCATTCGTCAGGAGAAAATTGCAACCCTTGGCGGTGTCCATCGAGCTGCCGCCTCCCAGCCCGATGATCGTGTCGATCCCCGCGGACTTCGCGACGGCCAGGCATTTGTCCACATCGCGCGTCGTCGGATTCTCGTGGACCTCATCAAAAACGACGACGCCGAGGCCGCACGATTGAAGGATATGTTCGACGCGATGGGCGTGTCCGGCGGTGACGATACCGGGGTCGGTCACCGCCAAAACCCGTCGCGCTCCGAGTTCGCGGGCCAGGTCGCCGACGCGCTCGACGCTGTTCACGCCGAAGACCAGGCGTGTGCGTGGATGAAAATCGAACGAAGAAAGTGTCGCCGCCGGGAGACCGGCGTCCCGTGCCTCGGGACGAACACTTTTTCCGGTGCTTCCTTTCGCCTTCCCAGTCACGCTCGCCATGTTCTTGGTTTGGATTCAAAAAAAGAATCCGGCCTGACAGCCGGAATCTGCCCGCCCGTGGCGGATGGTACCGAATTCAGACGGGATTCTACCGCACTCTGTTCAAAGCGCAAACCGCCAAATCTCCCGGTAGCGGCAGGCGTCCCGCCTGCCGTAGAGGGCGGCATCTTGCCGCCCGGGGCCGGCGACGAGACTCAAAACGCGCTCCGATTTCCGACGTGGATCCCGCCGACGCCACGGCTCTACGGCAGGCGGGACGCCCGCCGCTACGCCCAGTCGGAATCGACAAACCCGGAGATGCGCCCTGCGGGCCGGGAGGTCTTTTCGTCTACATGGCCCGCTCAATCGAGCGCCGTTTGTAGAGAAACTCAAACAGGTTGCCCTCGTGCGGCTGGTCCCAGGAGATCTTCGTGGTGCTGATCGGTCCCAGGTTCAATCGCCCGATCAGCGGTGACTCCAGCAACTGTTCGGTAAATGACGCATCCCGGGTGATCGCGGTTACCGCCAGCGACGGTCCGATCCGCTTCAACATCTCTTCCTGAGGCGCCTGGACCACGCTCGCATAAGGGAAGAGAAACTCGCGGTTCGCCAAAGGATGCCCGAACGAATCACAAAGCACGATTGTCGGACGCAGATAGGTGCCGCCCTCGAACACAACCTTGCGCGGCCCGTTGCGATACCTGGCCGCAACGTCGGTACCGCCGGGAATCCTCAGATCGTGCTCGATCGCGGCGTCGATGTGTTCCGCCATCTGCACGTTCGCGAAGCCGGACAGTTTCGCGCTCTCGTCGTCCGCCCTCGCCGGCTCAACCGGGCCCAGTTTCTTCGCGAGCGCATCGGCGATCTCGGCCGCGTATTTCGGGACGACGATGGCGGACGCGTTGACGCAGGAGCGGCCGCCATTGTCGGAAATGGACGACGCCATAAGGTCGATGAACTCCGGCCAGCGCTCGATCTCGTCGTTGCCGACGAGGATTTTGCTGTAGCCGGGACCGTGGATTTCAATGGCGGGATTGTTCGCGTAGGGTTCGGTCGTGTTCCTGTCGCCAAAGAGCAGCGCGCGGCCGCATGATTTCAAAATCGCGCCGGCGCCTTCGTGGTCGGTCGGATAGAAACCAAAAGCTTCCGCGGGACAACCCGCCGCAATGAACGCCTGAATGAGCCGATAAGGCGTCCAGGGTTCTTCGCGACCGGGCTTGATGATCACGGGGGTCTTGAGCGGAATCGCGGGCAGCCAGAGCGAGTTCACGGCCGGCGAATTGCTCGGCATCACCAATCCGAGGGCGTGCGCCGTCGGATAGTAGCTGATTTGCGTGCCGGATTGTTCGCCGTGGCCCCGGTCGATGATGGAAAGGTCCAGCCCGCGGGTCAGGCCGTTGAGGACGCTCTTCATGTTGGCGAGCGCCTGATGGATCTTCGCCATGTTGCGCTTCACCATCACGTGGGGCAGACCGCTCGTGGCGGAGAGCGTTTCGATGTATTGCTGCGGAGTCTGGGTGTGACCTTTCTCACTGAGCAGCAGCGTGCCGTCCACGAACAGATCGCCCGCCCTGGCGCAAATATCGATCAGCTCCCGGACCGTGAATTTCCTCAGCGCGGCGCGCGACTCGGCGACGCGTTGAAGGTCTTTTCGGAGGATGCCGGCGTTGACCGAGCTGACGGTGGCTTTGACCTCGCCGGTGCGATGATCTTTGACCTGGATGCGGTCGAGGCTTTCATAAGGCCGGCCTCGCCGGATCGCCGGGATGTGCGGAATATTGCTCATAATCTCAAAAGGCGGGCAGAATTTATACGCCTACGTATGAAATGCCAGAGGTTTTTCACGGCTTCGTCGGCGTGGTCTCTTCGCGGCCCTTTCGAGAAATGGCCGCCAACGTCCGTCGGGTGGCGTGGCGGGCAGTGCCCGGATTTTAGTGAAAGTGAAATCGGCTCCTTTGTTTCTGGTTGAAACTAATCTCCGTCTGGCGTGTCAATCCTCCGGCCCCCCCTCTCGGGAACGGGCTGACATGCGTTTTCTATCTGTCGCCGACAGGGAACTGCGCGCCGCGGCGCGACAGAGGGCGACCTATCGCATCCGTTGGGTCACGGCAGCGGCGTTTCTCGGCCTGTTACTCTGGATGCTCTGGGTGTTCGGCGGATTCCGCTCGAACGTGGCAGGTCCCAGGATTTTTCAGGCCCTCTCAACCGTGACCTTCCTCTACTGCCTGGTCATCGGGGCGATACGAACCGCGGACGGCATCAGTTGGGAAAAGCGCGAAGGCACTCTGGGGCTGCTCTTTCTCACCAACTTGAACAGCGCCGAAATCCTTGCGGGCAAACTCTGCTCCAGCGCGCTGTCGGCGGTTTACGGGCTGTTTGCGGTGTTCCCGCTCCTGGCGCTGACACTGATGATGGGCGGAGTGGCATTCGGCCACTTCTGGCGGACGGTGCTGGCTTTGCTCAACGCGATTCTCTTTTCCGTGGCTGCCGGCTTCGCGGCCTCGGTCGTCAGCCGGCGGCAATTCCCGGCCATCGCCGGCGCAATCAGCCTGGCGCTTTTGTTCGGTCTGGGATTGCTCGGCGCGGCTGAGGCGATACGCCTGGCGCGGGGTCCGGCGCTGTGGGTTGAAGGAATCGCTGTGTTCAGCCCGCTTTACACCTTCAGCGCTGCCGAGGAAAGCCGGCGCATGTTCGGGCAGAACCGCTATTGGCTCTCATTGGCGGCGGTGGGCGCCCTGTCCTGGACCTGGCTGGCCCTGACCGTCTGGTGGCTTTCACGCACATGGCGCGACCGGCCGGCCAGGGCCCGCTCGCTGAATGGATTCAACTTCTGGAAACCCTGGGGCACGCGTCGAAGCACTCGTCGCACCGCTCTGCGGCGTCGATTCCTGAAAATCAATCCGTTCTTCTGGCTGGCCAGCCGTCAGTGGATCAGTTCGCCTGCGTTCCTGCTTGTGACCGTCGTATTGGTCGTGATCACAGTCCACGTGACGGCCCCGCTCTTCGGCCGTGTCATGGGCGGCGGCATCATACGCCCGCTGTTGGGCCACCTTTTCGCGTGGTTTTGGACTGGCCTCGCGATCCACGCGTTCACGCTCTACTACGCAGCGGCCGCTGCATCCCGGCAATTGGCCGAGGACAAGCAAAGCGGGGCGCTGGAGCTGATTCTGAGCACGCCGGCCACCGAACGAACTGTGTCGCGGGGACTCTGGCTCGCCTATGCGCGGAAGATGTTCGTTCCCGCGCTGGTAGCTTCGTTGGTTCACTTCTACTTCATCTGGCAGGGTGCGACGTTGTTCGTGCTGGAACCTCCCGAGGAGCTTCCACGCGGGATCACACCGGGCCAACTGCTTTGGAACGCTCTGTTTGGCCTGCCGATAAACGGATTCATCATCGATTGGCACTTTGGATTCATCCTGCGCGTTTTTCTCCTCGTGCTCGTTGTCCTGATCGCGAACTGGTTTGCCCTGGGCTGGGTGGGCCGATGGCTGGGGTTGCGCATGAAGCATCCGGGTTTCGCACCGATGACTGCTGTGGTGCTGGTGTTGTTGCCGCCGGTGTTGCTTTTCAGCCTGGTTTGCTACGTGTGCGATGAAATGCGGCTGGACCGGATGCCGGAACGCCAGTTCCTGCCTCTCATGGCGTGGATCGGCTTCGGCATCGTGATGATCCATTGCTTCCTGCTTTCCTTCTGGGCGGCCAGACGGTTGCGCCGCGATTTCCGCGTCACGGTGACCAGCCGCTTTCAGCCCCCGTCAGTTCGCCGTTGGTGGCGGCCGGGTTGGCAGACATTTCGCCGGCTCGCTGCCGGCGCGGCGGTGCTCGCGTTGCTTTTGACTCTGATTGTCGCCGCGTTTTACGGCTATCAAAACTGGCGCGGCCGAAGGGCCTGGGTGGCGTTCCAAAAGGAATTGAACCAGCGGGGCGAGTCCCTCGATCTGTCCGCCCTGCTGCCGGGACCGGTCCCGAACGATCGGAACTTCGCGCGGTCGCCCGCCTTCCAAAACCTCCCGCCCGCTGACAACTCCTCCGCGATCACCCTTTTCAACGCGCTGGACCGCCTGGATCCGGAATCGGGCTTTTACGTCAACAACGTGCCGGCGTCGTGGATTCAGCAAAAATTCACTGACTTCGACCGGCATCTGGAATGGATTCAATCCCGCGCCGGTCCGGTCCCAAGCGCCGACCGCCGGCAAGCCGCGTCCGTCGTCCTCGATGGATTGCAACCGCTGGCCGAGACGTTGGGCACCTCGGCGAAGGCGGCCCTCCTGCCTTTCTTTCAGTCCTCGACCAACCGTGACGCCGCGGCGGCGCTGCAAGGGAATCGTCGGGCGCTTTCCACGCTGGAGCGCCTGCAATTCGTTTTTCAACTGAGGGCCTCCGCGCGCTTGTTGCTGGGCGACATCGACAGCGCCGGCGAAGATGTCCTGACCAGCCTGCGCCTGGCCCATCTGGCTCGCCAGTCACCGGACATCAAGGCGTCAATCCGCGTTCAGGTGATGGTTGCGCGGTCCTTGCAGCCGTTATGGGAAGGACTCGCCGAGCATCGCTGGAGTGAACCGCAACTCGCCGCGATTCAAAAGGAACTCGCCGGGTTCAACCTTTTGTCCGACCACACGAACGCCATTCAACGGGTTGTCCGCGCGCATATCGAGGTCTGGCGCCGGATCCCTGACGCCCGATCGAGGGAGACCGCGACGTTGCCGTCCGGCGGTTGGGCCGCGCGCACTCCCGCGCTGCATCTGCAACCGCAAGCCTGGTGGTTCGACAGTTGCATTCAGCTCTATTCCGCGGGTCAGACGGCAATCGGGCAGGTGGATGTTGGCGAAGTGCGTGTTCGTCCCAACTGGAATTCTGATTTGAGCGGACTGCCACTGGATGGCGACTCCATCCAGTTGTTCCAGCAGGGCTATTGGTGGGCGGCCGATCCGACGTCGGTCGCCTTCGCGCAGACGGCGGTGAATCAGGCGATCATTGCCTGCGCCTTGGAACGTTTCTACCTGGCCAATCGGGTTTATCCGGAGAGTCTGGACGTGCCGATGCGCGAATATCTTGACACCATCCCGCGCGATGCCATGACCGGTCGGTCGATTGCTTATCAGCGCACTGAAGAGGGGCGGTACATTCTGCGCGGCGTCGGGCCGAACGCAACAGACGATCGGAAAATCACAGCGGGGTCCGACGATTGGCTATGGACTTATCCGGCGCCGACGAACGCACCCGCAGCCTCGGCCATCGGGCAATGAGAAACAGATTCCATCGCGCACTTGGGCGCGTTGCGTTCCCCCCTGAACCTCTCCCCGAGCCGGAACGATTCAGTTGGAAAGGACGCTCGCCCTCACTCCGGCTCGGGGAGTTCTGTCTTTCGCCGAGACTTCCTCCGCAGCCCCGGGGAGAGGGAGAAGCTTTTGAGCGCCTCCGACAACCTCACCCTCCGGTGATTCGTCCCAGCGTGGCCGAAGTGAGTTCCCTCTCCTGGGGGAGAGGGCCGGCGTGAGGGCGAGCCAATTCTCTAACGGAGAGGGCCGGAGTGGAGAAGGAAGCGTCCGAATCCGCGCCGCGGAAAAATTTTGAGATACGCCCGTTCTCGAATGTATTCGAGACTCACGCCCGCACATTGTTCGAGTTTTGCTGCGCCGCAACTTTTCAAGGTCAATACACCCCTTCCACGATCTGCTTCTCCATCGCGCCGAAGGGGCGCACGTCGCCAACGCCGTCCCAGACATAGGGCTTGCGCGGCGGACGGCGGATCGCTTCATCGCGTTCGAGAAAGCGCGGCATGAAGAATTCCTTCGTCAGGGTGGTCAGTTCGACGCGGCCCCAGGCGCCGTAATCCACCGTCGCAGTTGTATTCTTCGGGTCCACGACCCGCAGCACGGCGCGCGGTTGGGGCGCGTAGTAAGTGATCGAGAAGTTGTCCTGCGGTTCGAGCGGCACGCTGGCGGCCAGGCCCATCAGCGTGTTGCCGTAGGTCGGATAAAAGCCGATCCGGTTCTCCAGGACTTCCTCGACGATGAACCGGACATATTGCGGCATCATGCTGGTGCCGCCGCAAAACACGCCGCGGATGCCCGCGTCCCACAAGTTGATCTTTTCGGCGAGCGCCTCCAACAGCTTCGGCGTCGTAAACAGACCGCTGACCTTGCGGTGTTTCAGGATTGTCACGGCCTGGTCCACCACGTGTTCCATGTAGGCCTTGGCGTGGTCGAATTGTTTCGCGCCGATGACCTTCTTCACCCAGCGCGGGTCGAGGTCGATGAAATAACACGCGCTGCCGCGGACGTTGGCGAGGTGTTCGATAGCGAGGCGCAATCGACGCGGACCGGTCGGCCCCATCATCATCCAATAGTGATTGCGCGGGAAATGTTCGTCCGAAATTTTTTCGCTGAACTCGGAGTAATCGACCTTGTAATCGTTCCAGCCGATGCGCTGCTTGGGCATGCCGGTCGTGCCGCCGGTTTCAAAAATGTTGAATGGCTGGCCCTTGAATTTGGCGGGCACCCAGACCTCCGGTTGAAGGTCGCGCAACCATTCATCCTGGAAATGCGGGAATTTTTGCATGTCGGCCAGGGCCCGGACTTCCTTGCGCGGATCGAAATTCTTCTTCGCCCAGTCGAGCCAGAACGGGCAGCCGGTTTCGGGGCTGAAATGCCAGGTGATGATCTCGCGCACGTGGGCGTCGAGTTGTTCCTGCGCGGCTTTGATGGCGGATGGGTCAACAGACATAGCGGATTTACGATTTACGATTTTCTTTTCCCCCCGCTAAATACGCGAAAAGAGGCGAAAGCGGACTTTCTCTTTTGGTTTTGTTTTAGCGTGTTTCGCGGGCTATCCATTTACGATTTGCGGGTAAGTGACAAAAACTTTTTAACAACAGATTTCCAAAAAGGAATTTGACGCGAATCTCGCGAATTCACACGAATTCAAATCCGTCTGTTCTCCATTCGCGCCAATTCGCGAAATTCGCGTCACGTCTTTATCCGTGTCCATCCGTGGTTAAGATTATTTACGATTCGAGACCGGCGGTGGCGTGATTTGGAAGACAAATGGGCGCGGCCATTTTTCAGGCGTGTTTTGGGTGCCTGACTATTTGGGAGCGTCGGGTTTCTTGAGGTTCACATCCACTTTGGGCTGATCCGTGCCCGGCGCCTGGCGCGCGGCGTCATAAAAACCGTAAAGATGAGTGTTGCTCGCGATGTAGATGACACCGTTGGCAACGACCGGTGTCGAGTAAACCGGGGTCCCGAGATTGGTTTCGCTCAGGATTTTCTTTTCCTTGCTGGCGGCCAAAACGACGAAATCGCCGTCTTCGTCGCCGACATACACCTTGCCGTCCGCGACGAGCGTCGAACTCCACATGTGAGCCTTCATGTCGTGCACCCAATTGACCTTGCCGGTCTCGGCATCCAGGCAATGAACGAAACCTGAAAAATCGCCGACAAACAACAAGCCGGTGTCGGGATCGATCGAGACCGTGGAAATACTGCGATGGATGCCCTTGTAAGACCAGATCACCCCGCTCTTCGTCACGTCGCCGGTCTTGGTGGCGTCAATGCACACGAGGTGCCCCACGCCCTCGCCATGTTCGGGGTCCTGGCCCGTGGCGACATAGACGCGGTTCTTGTAGAAAACCGGCGTGGAATTGATTTCGCTCGGACCTTCCGCGGCCGGATACTTGATCGGCTTGCCGTCCTTCGCCTTGTATTCCGGAGGGTTGGCGTCGAATTTCCAGACCGTCTTGAGAAACGCCGTGTCGCCCTCTTTTGCAGGCGCGGAATCAAACGCGTACAACCAGCCGTCGCCGCCGCCGAAGAGCACCAGCTTTTTGCCATTCACGGTTCCGGTGGACGCGGAACTCCATTGGCCGTGATAGATGCGGGGACCAATATTGGCATCGTCCTCACCGGCGAGTTCGCCGGTGTTCTTGTTCACCGCGATGAAACTGGGTGAGAGCGGCGAAGGGATGTTCGAGTGCGTCCAGTCCTGCCCGTTTGACGTGCAGACATAAACCAGATCGCCGACGATGAGCGGCGAGCCGTTGGAGGCGTTGTGGGGAAAAACACCGAGTTCATCCATCATGTCATACTTCCAGAGGATATCGGCGTCCTTGGGGCCGATCTTCGCCTTAGGCTTGCCCGGTCCGGCCACGTATTGCGCCTCGTCCTGGAATCCCTGGTTGCCGTCGGCCAGGCCGTTCGCATCCAGGCACATTACTTCGCAACGGCTCGTCACGATGTAAACGCGGTTGCCCTCGATCATGGGCGACGAGAGCAGGCCGAGATTCTCCCAATCGTTCACCTTGCCGGACGCGAGTTTGGGAATGACCAGTTGCCAGAGGAATTCGCCGGTCTTTTCGTCGAGGCAGAGAAGAATACTGCGGTCACCCGCATGTTGCAGATCCCGGCCGCCGTCTTTCGAGTAGTCGTTGTTGGTCCCCACGAAAACCTTGCCTCCCGCGATGGTTGCATTGCCATAGGCCTGAGAGCCGAGTTTGGCAACCCACTTCACGTTCTTCGTCGTGGCCAGATCGATTTCCTCCGTGCCCTTCTTGAATTTGCCGGGTTCGAACCGGTCCGGGAGGCCCTTCGCCGGCGAATACATGTTGCGATGGTCCGTCCCGCCCCACTGTGGCCAATCGTCGGCGCTGACGGGGAAGGGAGAGAGAGGGATTGAGATTAAGATTAAGAAATGTGCAGCGGCATTCTTAATCTTACTCTTCCTCTTAATCTTGATCCGATTCACGGGTTCCACGACACGGGGTTCAACGCGATAAGGAACTTCATCGTCATGCGCAAGAGAGTTTGACGAACGCTCGCCCTCACCCTGACCCAGGGAGTTTCTGTCTTTCGCCGCGACTTCGTCCGCAGCCCCAGGAAAGGGAACAGCGTGCGCTGACCGCGGAACATTCTGACGTCTCTCTCGCTGTCGCCGGCAGGCGGACTTCGTTTCAAGCGCATTCGATGACTCAGAAGACGGATGATGGTTCCCCCTCTCCTGGGGGAGAGGGCCGAGGTGAGGGCGAGCCAAAAAAACTCTGTTCTTTTTTTGTCCCGCGCTTCCACACGACGTGTTTTCCTCCGCAAGGTGGCCGTTCAAACCGTCATTTTCGGCGTGGACGGAGAGCTTCGTAGAAACGCGCTCCAGGAGGTCGGTCGTCCAGGTGATGCATTTCAGCGAGCGCTGATAGACGCTCAGTTTCTCGTGATCGAAACGAATGGTTCTCATGGAGGGATTAAGATCGAGATTAAGATTAAGAACCGAATTAATTCGGTACGGCGGAAATATTGTCGATAAACACGCGCATGTCCTGGGGGGCGAATCCGAACAAGCCCGGCGAACCATTCTGATGCGCGTTCTTGTGCGGCACTTCCAGCGTCCAGGCATCCGGCTCCGCGTCGCCGCGTTTCCAGGCCTTCGCGCGAACCACGCCGGACCCGTCTGCGGCCACGTCCACGCGCGCCTTGAGCGTGTACCAGATGTTCGGCTGCCAGCGGAAATTCGGCGGATCCTCCGCGGCCGGGACACGCAGACGCTCGAAGTTCGAGCTGATCTCCAGTTTCTGCTCGTTGCCCTTTAATACAATGACGTACCGCTGGTTGATGATGCCGACCTCGGACATCTTGCGCCGGTTGCCCTCGCTCATCACGTCGGCCTGGATCGTGTAATCCTTCGCCTCCGGCGCGCCGAGGAACACCGTCGCGCGCTGGAAGAATTTGTTGTCGATGGTCTTGGTCAACGCCTTCGTGCCGTCCTTTTCGCGCACCTCAAACTTGAAGCGCGCCCCGATCCACGGCAACGGCGGATAGGCGAACGGCGTCGCCGCCTCGACTTCGTTGGTGGTCGTTTCGCTCAGCATGAAGGATTCAAAGTCCTGTTTGATCGGCAGGAAAGGCAACACGCGCCCGCGGATGTAACCCTTCAGTCCATCCAGCGTCGCCTCAAACGCGCCGGCGGAGGGCGCCGATTCGTTGGCCGCAACCAGTTTGCCTTCCGCGTTGAACTCGCCTTTCATCGAAGAACGCACCCGCGCGGTCGGCGGAATGAACGACGCCCATTTCACGGCTTTCACGTCTTTGACTTCCTCGACGGTAAAGCCGTTCGAATCCAGTTTGCGGACGCGGAACGAGGCGGTGTGACCGGGCCGCAACAATACCTCGGAGGGGATGATCTGCAGTTGGGCCGCCGGGCCGGGCGCCGGCCACTTCTCGGCCGTCGTCTCGGCGGGCAGTCCGGGGTTGTTCCCTTTCCTGCCGAAGCAATAAATCTTCTGCGCGGTCTGAACGTAAACCTTGCCGTTGTAGGCCGTCGGAGAGCCGAAGCAACGACCGTCCAAAGAGACGTGTGAAAGAATCTCCCCCTTGTCGTCACCCGGCTTGATGACATAGAACGCGCCTTTGGTCCCGGCCTCGCTGCCCGATTCGGTCTTCGCCGCCGGATCATCGAGCATCGGCACGTACAGCTTGCCGTCGGCGTAAAGCGGACAGGAATTGCGCTGCTCGATCCCGATCTTCAGCGTCCACCGGATGTCTCCGCTGTTCGCATCGACGGCGATGAGGTCGCCCTTTTCCGCCACGACATAAATGCGGTCGCCGACGAGGATCGGCGAACTGGTCGAAGTCGAAATGTCCTTGCTCCAAATTTCCGCCTGAGCGCGCTCAAAAACGATTGGACCCGCGGCGGCGTTCGTCGGATAGACCTTCGGAAGTTTGAACGCGACCATCTGCCCCGGCTCGTAGGGTGTGCCGTAAATCGCGATCACCTTGTCGTTGTTATGCACCAGCACGGAGGCGTTGATGCCCGCCTTGCCGAGCGGCATGCGCCAGAGCGGATCGCCCGTGCGCGCGTTGACACAAACGACGCTGCCGTCGCCCGCCGTGGCAATCAGCACGCGCTTGCCTTCGATGAATCCCAGCCACGGCAGCGAATACGAATTGTCCTTGGGCCGGTCACCGGGACTCGACGACCAGACGAGCGCGCCGGTTTTCTTGTCGAAGGCATAAAAGCGGTCGCCGGCCGGGCCTTGGGCGCCCCAGTTGGCGGTAATGCCGCGCGCGATCAACAGCTCGCCATCAATCACCGGCGAAGCCGTGCGGGCGTTGGGAAACGTGAGCCGGCCGAACTCCTCCATCATGGAGCGCTGCCAGAGCGGCTTGCCGTCCGGCGTGAGGCTCGTCAGGATTCCCTGCGTGCCGAGGATGTAAACGTTGCCCGTCTCCGGGTCGATCGTGGGGCTGGAGGTGGCGTAACGCTTGTAGATGACGTCGCTGAGGAAATCGCTGTCGAGCTGTTGCCACAACTTTTTGCCGGTTTCGGCGTCGAAGCAGGCGACGCCCTCCTGCAACTCGGGTCCGTCGCCGAGGTAACCCATGATGTAAAGCTTGCCGTTGGCGATGACCGGCGTGGAGGCGCCGGGGAAATCGGCGGTCCAGAGCGCTTCTTTGGCATTGATCTTGTCGGGCAGGCCTTTTTCCGCGGAGGTGCCGTTTTGATTGGGGCCGCGCCAACTGAGCCAGCCGCGGACGCCGGCGGCGTGAGAGGTGGAGATGGGCTGACCGGCGAGCAACAGGCCGAAGACAGCCGCCATCGGCGCACTGGAAAGTTTCATAATCTTATCGACCAACAACCGGGTTGTTATCCGACAAAAGGCCGCCCGACACAAATTTCCTTTCCTCGACGGCGGCGACTATTCTACACCACAGGCAAGTCTGCAACTGAAATAATACCTATACGTATAATTGGCAAGCCGCATTCGACCCATCTTATGCCCGCCGCCCGATCCCCCCGAAAAAACGATTCCGTCCCCATGGATTCGCCGGAGCGACGGCGGCTGCCCATCCTGTTGCGCCATGCCTGGTACGGCTTGAACCAGGCCTTCCGCCGGCGCATCGCCCACCTGGAAGTGACACCCGACCAGTTTACCGTGATGCGCACGTTATTGGAAGCGGGCGAGATTACCCAGCGCGAACTCACCGAACTGATGAGCAGCGACCCCAATACCGTGGCCTCGTTGCTGGAACGAATGGCCAGGGCCGGCCTCATCGAACGAAAACCGCACGAGAAAGATCGCCGCGCCCATCGTCTCCACCTCCTGCCCTCGGGCCGACGGAAATACCAGGAGGCGCGCGAGATCGCCCTCGCCTTGCAGACCGAAGTGCTCGAATCTTTGCCCGAATCCCGGCGCGAGGAATTCCTCGAACACCTCGCCCTGGTCGCCGACGGCTGCCGAGTCGCGGCGGACAAGTCGCCGAAGAGAACGAAATGAGTACAGGCTTCACAGCACCAGTTGCGTCGCAACCAAACCGACCGCGCCCATTCTGGGCGCAGCGCTCGGCAGCGGTGAGGCATTTGGCGTTTCGACCGGGGCGTCGTTTCTTTGGAGCCGCTGCGGCCTGGAAGGCCGCGGTCCGCTGACGTTCAATACGCGAACCGCCGTTCCAACTCGATCCGAAACAATGCCGCCGCCAGCCGCAGCCGCGGGTCGATCGCCAGGTCCGCATCTGCCGAAAAGCTGAGTTCCCATCCGGAATTCGAAGCGGCGGCGTGCAGGCGTTTCCAGAACTTCGCCGGAATGATGCGCTTCAGGAACGGCCCGGATTCGGGCCGTTCGCTTTCCGGACCCCCGGCAAATGGCAGCGTCATTCGTCGAAACGTTCCCACGGTCCGCGAGCCGGCTTGAAGTTCGAAACGGTTCGCTCCCGGTCCCGAACTGGTGGAGTCGCCCTGGCCGAGCATCGCGTTGAACACGGCCTCCACCAGACCCAGGCCGAACTTGCTGCGTACGGGCGTCGGATCGACCATGCGTCCGAGTGGGTCGCCCTGCGGATTGAAGATCGCGCCGTTGCGTTTCACAGCGCCGAGGACCTGTCCGGTGGCGCAATCCAGCACGTCGTACTTGCCGTTGAACGGGAAGAAGCGCCACGACTTCAACTTGAGGACAGGACTCTGGAAGTCGTGCGGGAGAAAGATGAAACTGTCCTTGGGAATGCCGAACATGTTTGCGGCGAGCGCAATCTGACCGTCCGGGGTGAAGATGCGGTACGCCTGCCACGAAAGGCGGCCGTCACCGTCGCGACGGGAATGAAGATAAATGACCGGTTCCGAGAAAGCGTCGTTAAGAGTCACCATGCAAGAAGTCTTTAACCACGGATGAACACGGATGGACACGGATAGGACGTGACGCGAATTTCACGAATTGGCGCGAATTGGATCGGTTCTGAATCACATCAATGAAATTAGTGAGAATTCGTGAAATTCGTGTCTGTCTTGCTCTCTTCACAACCAACAGAAGGCAACGAAGGAAACGAAGGTCGGATGAAAGGCATGAGAACATGCAGTTCAACCACAGATGAACACAGATGGGAGAAGTTCCAGATGCGATAGTGCCGAACTCTGACCGGATTCACTATCCAATGACCGCCTGACAAGTCCATTCATGCTGGTTCGCTCCGATCGATCTGTGTCCATCTGTGGTTTTCTACTGTCTGATCGGTGAAATCCGTGAAATTCGTGTCTGAACTCGTGTCTGAAATTCGTGTCTCAATCCAGTGCCCTGACCTTCGCGTTGCGGATCAAGGCGTGCTCAGCGCCCCGGCTCAGTTCCTGGAATCCGATGTGTCCCTTGCGCGGCCGGTCCTTGAGCGGCGGGGCATCGCTGCCGTTGTGGCGCTTCACCTTTTCGGTCTGTTCGTCGAGATTCACATCGAGGATCAATTCGCCGTTCAGGACCACCTTGATCTGCGATCCTTTGCAGGTGACGTGGTATTTGTTCCACTCGGTCGGTTTATAGACCTGCTTTTTCGGCGCGACGGCGCGGTAAAGGCCGCCGGTGAGTTCGGACGTCTTCGCGTTTGTGTTGTAGCGAAAATCGGCCATTTGCAGTTCGATGCCGTCAAACGCCGGATCGCCGAACATCGGAACGCGCAGGGCGCAGCCACTGTTGCCGGTCTCGCCGAGTTTGAATTCGAACTCGAGCTCGAAATCGCCGTATTCCTTTTCACTGAGCAACCAACTGCCGCGCGGCTCGCCGCCGTGCAACACGCCCTTCTCGATCTTCCACACCGGATTGCCATTGGCCGGATTACGGACGTCGTCCCAGGCGCGAACGACCCAGCCTTTGGGTGCGCCGTCCCCGGAGAAGAGCGGAACCCACTCCCGTTCGGCGGAAAAAAGCGGACCGGCAGCGGCGATGAAAAGCAGGGGAACGATATTGGAGAGGCGCGGGATTTTCATGGGACGAATACGAATCTCAACCGGTGATTTGTTCAAGGCTTTTTGTCCTGCGAAAATCGTCCTCGCCGGCTTAGTTAGACACGAATGACACGAATTGACGGGCCGCAGCGCTCACGCAAGCGACATGGTCGTAAGAAGACCCGAGAAGGACGCGAAACCACGAGCGGCGGAGCTGAGCAGGGGAGACGGGCGATCTTGCCAATGTGCGAAGCTTTGCCCTGCTTAACCGCAGTGTTAACGGAAATATCTTAACCACGGATTACGCGGATGACACGGATGGGAGAGGAATTGGAATCTGCATAATCCGTGGAATCCGCGGACCAGGAGCGTCAGCGACTTCAGCGCGCGCGTGCGCGGTTCATGGCTGGACTTGTTGAATCCGGAAAAATTGGGCCGGACCCGATCCGGCCGCGTTGGTGTAGCCGGTGTTCGCGCCGCCAGAGGAGATCTGCCCACCCAACGGCGTGAAGGGTTGGGAAAGGTTGGTCGTCGCGAGTATCTGATAAACTCCGCCCGGCACGCTGGACCAACTGAGAACGAAAGCACCGCCCGATACCGCCCCGATGCCGACTGCAAACGATGGCGACGATTGAGTATGCCAGATTCCGAAAAATGACGCAGGCTTCAGGCCCGTGCGGTTGAAAGTCCCGGCGACATACAGTTCGCCGTTGTCTCCCACCGCCAGATCCTCCACCCCGGTGCTGAATCCGGGGGTCACGCCCGACCCCAACGGCGACCACGCGTTGCCGTCCCATTTCGCGATGCCGCTCGCCGGTGCGCCGCCGGCGGTCGTAAAGTATCCCCCCACGTAAACGTCGCTGCCATTCACCGCAATCGCGTACACACTGCCGTTGACTCCGGTTCCCAGCGCGGACCAGGTGTTGCCGTTCCACCTGGCGATGTTGTTCGCCGGCGCTCCGCCCGCGCTGGCGAACGTGCCGCCCGCGTACAGATCGCCGCCATCCACCGCGAGGGCATTGACGACGGAGCTGCCCACACCGGCGCCCAACACCCACCAACGGGTTCCGTCCCATCGCGCAATGCGATTGGCGTTCGTCCCGCTGATGGTTGTGAAGGAACCGGCCGCGTACAGGTCGGTGCCGCTGACAACAAGGGCATTGACCAGTCCATTGGCCCCGGAACCGAAAGGCAACCAGCGGGTCCCGTTCCACCGCGCAATGCGGGTGGCATTCGTCCCGCCCGCAGTTGAGAACGCGCCGCCGGCGAACACTTCAACACCCCGCACGGCGAGGCAATCAACCGATGCGTTCATTCCAGTGCCCAACGCCGACCAGTTGGCGCCGTCCCAGCGGGCGACGCGATTGACCGTGATCCCGCCGGCCGTGACGAAAAGGCCGCCGGCGTGCAAATTCGTCTCGGTCGCCACCAGGGTCGTGACCTGCGCACTGACACCTGCGCCCAACGGCATCCAATCGGCGCCGTCCCAGCGGGCAATGCGAGCGATCGGCACGCCGCCCGCCAGCGAGAAGCTTCCGCCCGCAAAGACGTTGGTGCCGCTGACCGCGACGGCGGACAGGCTGACATTGAAGCCCCTGCCCAAAGCCGTCCATCTGGCGCCGTCCCACTTTCCAATATTGTTGACCGTCACCCCGCTGGCCAGAGCGAAGGTTCCGCCGGCGAACACCGTGTTGCCGTTCATTGCCAGGGCAAAGCCGGTGCCGCTCACGCCACCCCCCACGCCCGACCACGTGTTGCCGTCCCACCGCGCGATGTTGGTCGCATTCACTCCACCGGTGGCCGTGAGGGATCCCGCGGCGGTGAACGTGCCCGAGATGTACACGTTGCCGCTGTTGACCGTGATGGCGCGAACCGTACCCGATGATCCAACGCCGCCCGGCTGCGACCAACCGGCGCCGTTCCATTTGGCGAGGCCATAGTTGGGCAGACCGCCCGCCGCTGTGAAGAATCCGCCCACGTACAACTCGCTGCCGTCCACCGCAAGCGCGAAGACCTGGCCCGCCGTGGTGCCGCCGCTCTGGGTCGCCCCGGCGCCCAGAGCCGACCAACTGGCGCCGTTCCACCTCGCGATGCTGTTCGCGCTCACGCCTCCTGCCGTCGTAAACGAACCGCCCGCATACACGTCATTGCCGATTACTGCGATGGCATTGACGACGCCGCTCACGCCTGTGCCCAGGGCGGACCAACT
>DATEKZ010000040.1:0-2720 GCA_035277185.1 Verrucomicrobiia bacterium | reverse complement strand
TCGGGAAACCAAGCCGACGTCAGCCTGCGGGAATCGTTGTCCAAGCCCTCCTTTTACGCCCATCCTTAAGAATCTTGTCGGTTTTCGTGATGCTGCGTCCATTATATCTGAAGATGAACGATTGGCAGCTTGTGTCGGCCTTATGGGAGAGGTGACCCGCGCTTCGGTGTCTATCAGCGCGACTACGGTTTGATTGTGAACGAAACCGTCCGGATTTCCGGTGAGTTGGACGGACTACTGCAGCCCGGCTCGGATCGAACGAGGCGTGAAACGTAAGCGCCGCGCGAAGAGCCGGCGCGGGCGTATCAGCCGGGTAGGCGCTGACGCCGCTGGCGGCCAGAAAAACAGCAGCAACAACAACGCTGACCGTGCATTTCTTGGTGTTCATTCAAACACCGCCTGTACCAGATGCACCGCGGTTTGAAAACATTTGTTTGACCATGCTTCCCGCGGGCGTAATCGTTCGGTAATGGTTTCAGTGTCATCATCGGCCTGTCATTTGAAACCCCTTTCATAACGAATAACCGGTGCGGGTTCTCCTGGTAGAAGATTCCGAGCGCTTGCAACGCTCCGTTGGCGCTGCGTTGCGCAAGTCCGGCTATGCCGTGGATGTCACCGGCAACGGCCGCGAAGGGCTCTGGTTCGCGCAGGAGAACGACTACGACACGATCATTCTCGACATCATGCTGCCGGATCTGGACGGTTTGCGCGTGCTGAAGCAGTTGCGGGAAGAGGGCAAACCGACGCACATCCTCCTGCTCACGGCCAGGGACACGGTGGAGGACCGTGTCCGAGGATTGCAGGCCGGCGCGGATGATTATCTGATCAAGCCGTTCGCCCTGGACGAATTGCTGGCGCGCGTGCAGGCGTTATGCCGCCGCGGCTACGGGCGAAAGGACAATCGCATCACGGTCGGCGACCTCGTGATCGACACCGCCAGAAAGACCGCCGCCCGCGCCGGGCAAGTGTTGGAACTTGCGCCTCGTGAATACGCTTTGCTGGAATACCTCGCGTTGCGTCGCGGCGAGGTCGTGAGCCGGACGGAGATTGAAGAACACATTTACAACAGCGCCGTGGAAATGATGAGCAATGCGGTGGATTCGGCGGTCTGCGTCCTGCGTAAAAAACTGGGCGGACCAGAGGCTGCCCCGCTGATTCAGACCCGCCGCGGGCACGGCTACGTCCTGGACAGCGGATGAAGTCCATCAAACGCAACCTCGCCATCGGATTCATGCTCGGCTTCGGCTTGCTGCTGGGCGGCGGCGGGTGGCTCATTCACCACTTCACCCGCAACGCCCTGCTGGCGCGTTTCGACGCCAAACTGCGCGTCGAGGCGCTGACGATCATCACCTACACGCGGCAGGAACGCGACGGTGTGGACGTTGATTTCACCGACCGTTACAGCCGTGAATTCGACGACGACGTGGCCACCGGGTTCTTCCAGTTGTGGCATCCCAGGGGGAGGACAATCGAGCGCTCCGATTCGCTGGAGGGAAAAGACCTGCCTCAACGGTTCGGCACACTGGACCGACCGGAATATTGGGATTTCATCTTGCCCAACGGCCGCCGGGGCCGGGGCATCGGCTTTCAGTTTATGCCGCACAAATCCAACCTGAATGTCGGGCTGGTGGTGGCGGCCGACCGGAGTGATTTCGACCAGACGCTGGCCGAGCTGCGCAACACGCTTCTTGGCGCGGGGGCCATCGGTTTTGTCGGAACGCTGTTGGTCATCACGCTGGTGTTGCGCAGCGGCCTTTCACCCCTTCGTCGGGTTGCCGATCAGGCCGAACAGATCAGTGCCGCCACGCTTCAAACGCGTTTCCCGGCGGACGATCTCCCGGTCGAACTCCGGCCCATTTGCCAGCGGCTGAACGAACTGCTGGGGCGGCTCGAGGAATCGTTCGAACGCGAACGGCGCTTCAGCGCCGACGTCGCGCATGAGTTGCGCACACCCATCGCGGAGTTGCGTTCGCTGGCCGAGGTAGCGCTCAAATGGCCCGGCGATGACAAGGCGGCCGCGGCGGCGTTCAAGGATACCCTTGCGATCGCCGGACAAATGGAGAGTGTCGTCGCCAACCTGCTCGGGATCGCGCGGGCTGAAGCCGGCAAACAGCCGGTCGTCCGTGAAGCCATCCTCGTAGCGCCGTTCGTCGAGGAACTCTGGAAGCCATTCGCCGACCGCGCCGCCGAGAAACAGCTCGACGTCAGTTTCCACATGCCGCCGGAAAGCCGGATCGAGACCGACCGCTCGATGCTGGCTTCGATCCTCACGAATCTCTTCGACAACACGGCAACCTATACGCCGCGCCGGGGTTCGGTGCGCATTGCGTTTCGCGACGAGCAACCGGTGTTCAGCTTCGTCGTCGCAAACACGAATGATAATCTCACGCCGGACGACATTCCGGGTCTGTTTCAGCGCTTCTGGCGAAAGGATACCGCGCGTTCGTCCTCCGGGCACAGCGGACTCGGGCTGCCGTTGGCGAAAGCGCTGGCGGGAGCGATCGGTATGACCTTGCGCGCGGAATTGATCGGCAAGGAGACTTTGGCGATCACCGTTGAGGGAATGAACGTCACGAATCGCCGATGAGGAGGGGCGCCGGGACCCTTCCCGGAATGATCGGGCAACCTCAGTCGTCGCGATCTTCCAACGCCTCAAAAGCCTCGCGCCGCACACGCGGGTCCGAGTCGTTTTCGGCCACGTACCGCAGCCACTGCGCGAT
>DATEKZ010000039.1:0-4261 GCA_035277185.1 Verrucomicrobiia bacterium | reverse complement strand
CGGCACCAGGTCAGGAACGCCTCGGCGAGAAAATCCCACAACGCGCGGTCGCCCTCGTCCAACTCCACGAGGTCTTCCCACGTCACGCCCCAGGCGCCGGGGCTGACGAAGGCGCCATCGGCGCCGCGCACAAACCACTCCGGATGGTTTTCATGCAAGGTGGAACTCCAGCCGGTGTGATTGATCACCAGGTCCAGGAAAACCCGCACCCCCCGGGCGTGAACGGCATAAGCCAGCTCGCGGAACTGGTCCACGCCGGTCGTGCGTCGGTCAAACTCCACCAGCGCCGGGTCAATCGCCGTAAGGTCCAGTCCGGCGTAAGGACTGCCGAAACGGCCAAACCGCGCGCAGGTCGTCGGCGTCGGATTGACCGGCAGCAGATGCAGAATCCGGCAGCCCAGCGTGTCGGTGATGTGCGGCAGTTGTCGAATGACGTCGCGTAGTTTCCCGGATGGAGGAATGACCGCGTAGCCCTGTTTGTCGAGCGACTTCAGGTGAGCTTCGAGCGGTTTGTCCGCGGTGCTGATCGCGGACCGGGATTCGCCGAACAATCGCGCGAACGCGCAGTAAATAGTATTGGCAGTCCGATACGCATCGGGATGGACTGAAATGCCCATGTCCGGTCCATCCGGCCAGGCCTGCCAGCCGGCGTCATCCACCGCGTACGCCTTGGCCTTGAAATAGCCAACCTCGGTCAGGGCCAGCTCGATGAACCATTCGTCTCCCACGCGACGCATGGGGACGTCGCGCCACGAAGCCGCGGTCATTGGTTTCTCCCCGCCGCGCGAGGTGATGATTTCCCGACGTAACACCGCGCCCCGGCCGAGGTTCGTCCGGAGCAACGCGCGCCAGCCCTCCTGCCAGGGACTTCCATCGGCACGGCGCAGAACAAAACGCATCCGATCTCCGACGAAGCGCAGTGCGCGTTCGCCCGTGCCGGGAACCATTTCGAGTTTGAACTTCGCGTCCGCCATTCGTCGGGATGATGAATCCGGCCGCTCAATTTGGCGAGAGAGAAGGGAAGTAGAACTGCAAATCAGCTGTTGGAAATGAACCCCGCGATCGCGGGACCAGCCACGGAGTGGCTTCATCGAATTGAGGCAACTACTGGCGAGGATGCCAGAAAGGGGTCGGAAAGGGGTCAGTCCTGAAAGGAAAGGGGTCAGTCCTAAACATTGACACAAGAGGCGAGATTGAGGTAAGGGACGGGGCGTGGCGCGAAAACTCAGGGTGCAATATTCCGGGGCGATTTACCACGTGATGAACCGCGGGGATCGGCGCGAACCCATTTTCAAGGACGACACCGACCGGGGGCGTTTCCTGGAGACCTTGGGCCAGTGCTGCACCAGAACGGACTGGCAGGTGCATGCCTGGTGCCTGATGAACAATCACTTTCACCTTGTGATCGAGACACCCAAAGCGAACCTGGTCGCAGGGATGAAGTGGTTTTTGGGCACCTACACGGCGCGATTCAATCGGCGGCACGAACTCTTCGGGCATTTGTTCAGCGGACGGTACAAGGCGCTGGTGGTGGACGGCAGCGGCAACGGCTATCTGAAGACAGTGTGCGATTATGTGCATTTGAATCCCGCGCGGGCCAGACTGCTCGGGCCGGAGCAACCGCTATCGGCGTATCGGTGGGGCAGTTATCCGGAATACCTCAAGGCACCAGGGCGGCGTCCGGGGTGGCTGCGGGTGGACCGATTGCTGGGGGAACACGGTATACCGAAGGACAGTCCGGTTGGGCGGCGACAATTTGAGGTGCGGATGGAGGAGCGGCGGGGGGCGGAGGATGGTCGCGAATACCGAAGGATCCGACGGGGTTGGTGTTTGGGGGAGGAGGCGTTTCGAAGGGAGTTGCTGGGCCAGATGGTCGGCCGGGCGGGAGAGAACCACTATGCAGAGGAACGGCAGGAGAGCGATGGGGAGAAGGCCCGCCGGATCGTGGCAGCGGAATTGAAGCGGTTAAACTGGACGGAGTCGGAGTTGCGAGAGCGGCGCAAAGGTGATCCGAAGAAGGTGAGGATCGCGCGCCGGTTGAGGGAGAAAACGACCATGACGTTGAAGTGGATCGCCGCGGAGTTGCACATGGGGGCCTGGACGCACGTATCGAACTTGCTGTCGCAGGCTCGCCGTGGGAACAAGTAACGGCGAGATGAGCCGGAGCAGAAAGCGAATTGTGTCAAAAGTTTGGACCGACCCCTTTCCGACCCCTTTCCGATCAGATCAGCTTTTGCGACACGCGAGCGTGGCATAATAGAATAACAGTCGCAGGCCAGGTGTCCGAAGACACCATTGAGACGCGTGTGTTTGTCAGGACAGCGAACGATTTCGGTGTCGCACTGCAGGTAAGCGACGCTGAAACCTTCCTGTCTCGCTTGGGTGAGCACGCTCCGCAGATGCAAGTTCGCAAGCTAAAGGACATCGACCGATCCATTACATTGGGTCGTTGATTTCGCGGTCGCGGTAGGGACCGGAGTTGCTCCGCCCCCCCCGCACAGATCCAAGCGGCCAGCATACAGCACTGGGCTCTTACTTTGAGGTAAGCGTCACCCCGAGCACCTCTGGCCGGATTTCTCATATCCTGCCAGTTCAATTCTCGACTTCTGCGAGGCGGCTGTCACTCTCTTCCCGTGGGCATCACCCCGCATCAGTTTGAGACGATGAAAGGCCGCGTCAGCGGCGCCAGACGTGTCGCGGCGCCAGTGTTTGAGAGCCGTTATCAGCCATCGTCCAACGGACACCAGGTCATCCTCGGCATCGACCCGTCGCTGCGCGGGACCGGCTATGGCGTCATCCGGGTGGCGAAGCCGCGGCCCCAGGCGGTGGCGCAGGGCACGATCTGTTGCGCCGCGGGCTGGGAGCGTTCGCGGTGCCTCGTGCGCATCGCCGAGACGCTGCGCGACGTGGTGAAGCAGCATCGGCCTACCGTCTGCGTGATCGAAGGTTTGTTCTTTGCGCAGAACCTGCAGACGGCGTTGCTCATGGGCGAGGCGCGGGGCGCGGCCCTGGTGGCCGCGGCGGAAGCCGGCCTGGAAATTTATGAAATCGCGCCGCGCAAGGTCAAACAGGCCATCGTGGGCTACGGCGCGGCGCAGAAATTGGCAGTCGCCAAAATGGTCCAACGCCTGTTAGATCTGTCCGAACCGCCCGCGCCCGACGCCGCGGATGCGCTGGCCCTGGCTCTGACCCACGCGCATGTAAACGGGCGATATTCGCTCAGCGCGCCGAGGCGGATTTGATGATGCAACGAATGACAGTCCACGGACCGCGCCCGTCGAGGGCGCAGCAGCCCCGGCGAAATCCGATGACTGACAAATTCAGACGCCGCTCAACTTGCGGAACCGCTGCGGCCCGGAGTGCCGCGGTCCGTCCGGCGGAGCTGCCTCGATTCGCCGGGGACAAGCGAACCTTCATTCGCGCCTCGCTGTTTCCACGCGCTGCGAGCCGGGAGGGTTTGCGGTCCGAAATCTTTGTCTCCATTCATCCGTATTTTCCTACGAATTCGCGTGAATCAGTGTACCATTCGCGGTTGACCGCCTATGCTCGATAAGATCCTGTTCTGGGTCGTACTGGTCTGGATGATCGGAATGCTCGTGATGACCGTCCTCGCCGTGCGCGAGGTCTGGAAAGATGCGTCCAGGCCGCAATCGGACGCGGACGATCCCGATTCGCCGCCACCCGGCGACAACCCGTCCCGCGACACGACTTCTTTCCCAACCCAGTGACACGGCAGACGAACGCAGACGGGAGAGGGCGTTGACGCGAATTTCGCCAATTTTCGGGAATACCGGTAAGAACGAAGTTTTGTTTTGAGAATTCGTGTGAGTCGGCACTCGCAGACATGATCACTTTCCTTCACGGCAAATTGATCGAGGTGCTGCCGACGCAGGTGACCGTCGAAATCAACGGTGTCGGTTATGAGGTGCTGATTCCGCTGTCGTCGTTCGACAAACTTCCGGCTCCCGGCAATGAGGTGAAGTTGCTGACCCATCTGGCGGTGCGCGAGGATGCGCACACGCTGTACGGCTTCATGACGTCGGCGGAGCGCGAACTGTTCCGGCTGCTCATCAATACCGTCAGCGGTGTCGGCCCCCGGATCGCCCTGGGTATTTTGAGCGGGATGAACCCGATTGCTTTCCGCGGGGCAGTCGCGAACGGCGACGTCAAGGCGCTCTCCCAAATCTCCGGCGTCGGCAAGAAGACCGCCGAGCGGATTGTTGTCGAATTGAAGGACCGGATCGGCGCCATCGGCGCCTGG
>DATEKZ010000038.1:0-4235 GCA_035277185.1 Verrucomicrobiia bacterium | reverse complement strand
CATTGCCCTTCGCGGTGAAGTTAAGAAGCTGTACGACGCCAGGAAATCCGCGGACGAGGTGAAGGCCGCCGTGGACACAATCAGGGAGACCGTGCGGAAGAACGATCGCATCGCGCGGTACATCGGTGGAGGCTTCGCTGGCCAGGTCGAGAAGGCCTACGTGGAGTTGGGAGGAGCGCCGTTTGCGCAGAAACAGGCCGCAATCGAGGAACATTTCCGTCACGCCGACGCGCATGGCCGACAAGTGGTGGCCCGTCCGAGGCAATGACGCAGTGATTGGCATGCAGGTTTGTCATTCCCTGGAACTGTTGAGAGGGACCTGGCGAGCACGACCTTCAAGGGCTGGACGTTACGAGTAACAAATCAGGCGGCGCAACTTGATACCGCCCTGGAACGTGAATTGGGATCGGAGTGCGCCCGTCCTCGGGCGCAGCAACGTTCGGCCGTCCGGCGCGTGGGAAACTTACGACACCCTTGCTATTCTCGAGGGTTTCTGCGCCTGAGGACGAGCGCACTCCGGTGGCGGTATCAAGCCTAAATCGGGGCATCCCCGCTTTTCGGGTGGCGTCCCACTGTGTCACCGCTTTAGGATGTGCCCCATCCCGATAGGAAACGGTTAACAATGGCGAAATCATCAAATGGCGGCGACAGGGGAAAGTGGCTTGCTCTCGTGGCTGCATTTCTTGGCTGGTTGTTCGATGGGTTCGAGATGGGCCTCTTCCCGCTGATCGGGCAACCGGCGCTCAAGGACCTGCTGGGCCCTGACGCTCCCGCGGGCGACGCGACCAAATGGTTTGCGGCAATCATCGCCGTGTTCCTCGTCGGCGCCGCCAGCGGCGGGGTCCTTTTCGGCTGGCTGGGCGACAAGATTGGCCGGGTGCGGGCCATGTCGCTGAGCATCTTCACCTACGCGATTTTCACCGGCCTGTGCGGCTTCGCAACGGAGGCCTGGCATATTGCCCTGCTGCGCTTCGTTGCGTCGCTCGGCATGGGCGGCGAATGGTCCCTGGGCGTCGCCCTTGTCAATGAGATCTGGCCGGGCAAATCGCGGGCACTGATCGCGGGCATCATCGGTGCCGCCGCGAACGTGGGCTTTCTGCTGGTCGCCGTGCTCAGCATGGTGCTGGTCAACTTCATCGCCGGCGCCAAGGGCCTGATGTTAGGCATCGGATTCTCCGAAGGGGTTGCCGAAAAGCTGCTGGCCAACTCCGCGTGGCGTTTCCTCATGATCAGCGGCGCACTCCCGGCCCTGCTGATTTTCTTTATCCGTCTCTTCGTACCCGAGTCGAAAAAATGGGAGGCTGAACGCGACCGCGGGGCAACGTCGCATTGGGCGAATACGGATCTCAACGGTGTGCTCGTGGCCAGCGTCGCGGCGCTGATGATCATTTGGGCGTGGTCGCCGCTGGGAACCTCGCCCGTGATTGCAGTCGTATTGACGGTGATCGGCTTGGGCGCCGCACTCGTTGGCTATCTCTATCCGGTCCGGCAGTATTTGGGACGCGCCGTGGCCGGCGGATCCATCTCGCCCGGCAACCGCCTCCAGGTCCTCAACCGGATGCTCTTCGGCGCCGGGTTGGCCGGTGTGGCACTGCTCGGGACCTGGGGATCGATCCAGTGGGCCCCGCGCTGGGCGGCGCAGCTTGCGCCCGACCCGGTCCAGCACGCGAAGGAATGGACGCAGATCATGAGCGGTGGCGGCGCGATCGTATCGACCATCGTTGCGGCGCTGGTGGCGAACGTCCTTGGTCGTCGAATGACCTACACGTTGTTATGTCTTGGATCGATTGCCGCGGCGTTGTTCCTTTACCAGGGTAATACGGAATACAACGGAAAGTTCCTGGTTTCGGTGTTTATCGCAGGCGGCGTAACGGCGGCCTTCTATGGATTCTTTCCGCTCTATTTTCCGGAACTCTTTCCCACGGCAGTGCGTGCGACCGGGCAAGGATTCGCATACAACTTCGGTCGCATTCTGGCGGCTATCGGGAGCCTGCAAACCGCGACGCTGATGCACCTGTTCGACGACAGTTTTGCCAAGGCAGGTTCGGCCCTCACCGTGATTTACCTCGCCGGTGTTGTGATCGTATGGTTCGGTCCGGAGACAAAAAACAAACCGCTGCCCGAGTAGCTTGCTGCCGGCGTCTCGCCGGCAGAAAACCGCATGGCGTCGAGGCAATAGGAACAGCAAATCAAAGCAACTCCTGCCGGCAAGATGCCGGCAGCGACATTGTCGCGCGCGCGGCTTCGCCTTGTGAACAAATCTCAGAGGAGATTCTGATACGCCAGGAACAACGAGCGGTAATACTTCATCACCCGAACCGGGTCCGCGCTGTCGGAAATCTCCGCAAGGCAAAAACCCGTAAAACCAATCTCGTTCAGGCGCGCGAGCAATCGGCGGAACGGATACTCGTCCAGAAACAAATCGCGCATGTGAACCGTGACGATTCTGTCCTTCACGAGATTGAAGTTGTGATCGAAGCCTTCGCCTTCAAGATCGGTCTGATTGGAGTTCCAGCAGACACCCACGCCTTTGTGATCCGCCACGTCCATAATCTTTTTAATGTTCGGCAGCAGCGACGTGCCGGCGCCGTGGACCTCGAGGCGAATCTGTTGACCGTAGCCATCGGCGAACTCGCCGAGGCCGCGCAAGGACTTGCCGATCTGTTCGAGCGTCTTCTCGACCGGCACTTCCTTCGGCAATCCGTTGGGCCGCACCTTCACACCGGTCGCGCCGACGTCGTGAGCCAGGACGATGTACTCCTTCGTGGCTTCGATGTCCTTCCGCAGTTTGGCCTGGTCAGGTGTGTGATAATCAAACGCGCTGCCAAGGCCCATCAACTCGACCTTTGATTCTGCGAAACGTTTCTTGACCTCCTCGCGCTGCGCCTTGCTGAGAGAAACCTCGACGCCATGCGCATGAGTGGTGCGCAGCTCGACGCCTTCAAACTTCGCCTCTTCGCAGTTTTTGATGATGGTCGCGATGTCCCAGTCCTTCGCGAGATTGTAGGTCACGGTGCCGAGGCGGAGCTTTGACGGTTTGGCGAAGCTGCCCGTCTTGTCTGCGGCGAGCGCCGTGCGCCCCGACAACCCGAACAGACCGAGGCCCAGTCCGCCGGTTTTGAGGAATTGTCTTCGATTCGGTTTCATGGCGCGTTGTGGAAGTGGATTAACATCGGTGGCACGAGGCTAATCGCATGCCGCAATCACGCAAATCAAATTTGCGCGCGGGCGCATCTGATAATCCTGCAGCCGCGGAGAGCTTCGGTCGCTTCCTTCCCCCTCACCCCGCCCTCTCCCTCGGGGAGAGGGAGCAACTAAGCCTGGCCTTCTGCTGGCGAGCGTCTTTGGTTCTAGAAAGGCACCTTCAGCTGTTCCCTCTCCTTGGGGAGAGGGTCAGGGTGAGGGGGAACGCGACGCACCCATCGGCAGAGTTGCAATAAAGTGAGATAGGCCTTGATGGCGTCGCAGTCCCACTTTCCGCTTGTCGCTTCGCCCCTCCAACGCGATGGTTTCGCCGTGAGTGCCGACAAGATGACGCCCGAAAGGATCCGGGCGATGAAGGGCGTCCAGAAAATCGCCTCGCTCACAGCCTATGATTATCCCATGGCGAAGCTGCTGGATGAAATCGGCATTCCGCTCATCCTGGTCGGGGACTCGTTGGGCATGGTGGTGCTGGGGTATCCCGACACGACCGAGGTGACGATGGCAGACATGGAGCACCATGTCCGCGCCGCGGCCCGCGCCAGGCCGCGCGGTTTGCTCGCCGCAGACCTGCCTTACAAAAGCTACGAAACCGCCAAAACTGCGGTTGCCAATTCCAAACGACTGGTCGCCGTGGGAGCGGAAGCGGTCAAAGCCGAAGGCGGTCGGGCCATCATCGAACAGGTCCGCGCCATCATCGCTGCAGAAATACCTTTCCTTGGTCATCTCGGCATGTTGCCACAAAGCGTGCGCGAGGAAGGCGGTTATCGCGTCAAAGGCAAAATCGAGTCGGAACGCGAGGCCTTGCTGGCCGACGCCCAAGCACTGGTCGAAGCCGGGGCGTTCGCAATCGTTTTGGAATTGGTTGCGCCGCCGGTCGCCAAGGAACTGACGCAAACGATCCCGGTGCCAACGATCGGCATCGGCTCCGGACCGGACTGTGACGGTCAGATCCTGGTGACAACCGATTTGTTGGGGACGTTCCCGTGGTTTACGCCCAGGTTTGTGAAACCCCGCCTCAACGCCGCCGACCA
>DATEKZ010000037.1:0-7031 GCA_035277185.1 Verrucomicrobiia bacterium | reverse complement strand
GATGGCGTTGGCCCCGTGCCGATGCTTCGCGCCCGCGTGCGCGCCGCGCCCGGTGACGGTCACGCGCCAGGTTCCCCTGCCCTTGCGTGCCACGACCATCAGTCGCTCGTTGCCGAAGCGCCCTTCCGACTCGAACACCAGCGCCGCCAGCGTCTCGCGGTCGAAGCGACGGCGGCAAACATCCCCAAAATCGTGCGACAGCGTCTCCTCGGAAGAATTCCAAAACAGTTTCCACGTCACGTCCTCGAACAATTTCGGCGCCTGCGCGCGAACAGCCTCGAGCACGAGCCACATCATCGCGGTGCCGCCCTTGATGTCGTGCGTGCCGGGTCCGTAGATGCGATCACCTTCCGGCTGCCAACGGAAATTATTCTGCGCCTCTTCCTCCGGCGGAAAGACCGTGTCCAGATGGGACACCATCGCGATGCTTTTGCCTCCCCGCGCACGTCGTGTCAGCACCAGATGGTCGCCATAGTTCGGATTCACGGACGGCACAAATTCCGCCGTGAAACCCAACGGCGCAAAATATTGTGCCGTTAGCCGACCGAGTTTGTTCACGCCCTCACGATTGTCGGTAAAACTGTTGATCCCAACCATTTGCCGGAGCATTTCCAAAGCGGCCGGCATTTGTTTCTCGAGAAAACCCATCAAAGCTTCTCCGTTCAGCATAGGAGGCAGCGTGGTCGGCGTAAGCCTTGTAGTCAATTGTGATGAAAATCAGTAATGGATCAGCTTGTAGCGAACACTTTCGCGGCAGCGCGTCGTTGCGCCACGCATTCTCAAGGAGTGCGTGAAATTCACGCGTGGCGCGTGAAGATTTTGCGGCCCGACGACAAGCCGAGGCCCGTTTATGACTTTGACGGGGCGGCACGAAAGCTGCGATAAAGACAGCCGTCTTTCCGCAAGCAAAGCCGATGAAACATTCATTTCTTCACCTGGCCTGGTGCTTCGCACTGACCTCCGCCGTTGTTGCCCAGCCCGACACTCGCGTTCCTACCCACCGCTCGGTGGGCAGAGTCGTTGCCTGGGGAAACAACTTCAGCGGCCAGAGCAATGTGCCGCAAGGGCTCGGGGATGTAGTCGCGGTCGCGGGCGGTTGGGTGTCCAGTATGGCATTGCGCTCCGACGGCACGGTCGTGGCATGGGGGTCCAATGGAGGCGGCCAGATCAATGTGCCGACAGGGTTGCGCAATGTCGTGGCGTTGGACGGCGGCGCGGGGCACGCATTGGCATTGAAGTCAAACGGTACCGTTATGGCTTGGGGAGGGGGAGGCGGGAACGAGTATGGGCAAGGCAGCGTGCCAACGGGCATCTCGAACGTCGTGGCGATCGCCGCGGGTGCCATTCATAACGTTGTCGTGAAGTCCGACGGAACCGTCGCGGCATGGGGAGATCCTCAATTTTCAGCAACCGCTCCGCCTGCCCACCTGTCAAACGTCGTCGCCGTTGCCGCAGGGGGCTATCACAATCTGGCGCTTAAAGTTGATGGAACAGTGGTCGCCTGGGGCAGCCACTTTAGTGGCGAACAAAATGTACCTCAGGGTCTCTCCGGAGTGGTAGCGATCGCTGCGGGTTGGGAACACAATCTGGCCCTGAAGTCCGACGGCACTGTCGTGGCCTGGGGCCGGAATGTCGAAAATGAAATACGAGTGCCGCCGGGCGCCTCCAACATCGTCGCCATTGCCGCGGGCGATTACCACAGTCTTGCGCTGCGATCGGACGGCAAACTGTTCGCCTGGGGTTACGATGATGGTGATGGCGAGTTAGTGGTGCCGCAGGGACTGACCAACGTGGCGGCCATCGCTTGCGGTGGACACCACAACCTTGTGATCGTGACCAACAACACGGCTCCGATCGCCGACGCCGGCGCAACGGAGACACGCGTCATCTCGCCCAACAACCGCAACGCCCGCGTCGTGCTGGATGGTTCGCGATCTCGTGACGCCGACGGCGATCTCCTGCAATTCTCCTGGTTTGTGGAGGGCGCGACGACCGCTTCGGCCAACGGCCGCATCGCGATGGTCACGCTGTCCCTGGGCGCGCATGACATTCTGCTCCGCGTGGACGACGGTCAGGCAACCGCGATCGACCGCATCACGATTCGAGTGATCACCGCCGACGACGCCGTGGATGAACTGATCGCGAACCTTCAGGCTGCGAAGTTTCGACACCCGCAGTCCTTGCTCAGCCAGGTACGCGTGGCCAGGAGAGCATTTGCCGACGGCAGGTTTGACCTCGGCACCCATCACTTGCAGCTATTCCAAAAACTTCTTGGCCAACTCGCGGAGAGGCATGAAGCCGATCCCGACACCGCCGCGGCGTTGCTCCGGGAGGCGCAAACCATTGTCGCCGCCGTGTCAAATGACGCCCAGAGCCCGCAACTCAGATTCAACACGTGCAAATGCGAGAAGGGTGGCCGTGTGCGGATGCATTTCAGCGGCGTTTCGGCCCGGACTTATGTGATCGAGGCTTCGTCGGACCTCCGAACCTGGGCGCCGGTCGGCGTCGGTGGAGAACAAGGGCACGGCGAATTTGAATTTGAGGAAGCCCGTGAAAACCTGCCGGCGCGCCGTTTTTACAGGATCGTCGCGCCGTAGCGGAGGCTCACACAAAGTCCGCCAAGGTCGCAAAGGATGCGAGATATCCGCTCCGGAAAAACGGGCGCGGCTCAATATTTTGCAGGCGCCCGAACATTTGGCCGCTTCCTTCCCCCTCACCCCGACCCTCTCCCTCGGGGAGAGGGAGTGGCGATGCCCGGCCTTCTGCTGGTGAGCGTCTTGGGTTCTCGAACGCCGCTTCGGCTGTTCCCTCTCCCTCACTGGGGGAGAGGGATGGATGAGGGGATTCTCGCCGACAAGGTTCACGCGGGTCACAAGGTTCAAGGACATCGCCTGGACTGCGGTCAGTGGTGGCGTTTCCCTCACACTGGCCCTTGGCCGTCTCGCCGTTGAGCGGAGAGGGAGACCGATTCGGCTCGTCAACTGACCCTCCTGATGATCTAATGTTTCGCACATCTGACGTGCAACCGGTCGTCTCAACGAACACCCGGCGCAAGCGACAAAGAGATCAAATCAAGACAATGAAACGTGTGCCAACACATCTCGCGTTGATCGTCTCTGCCGTCATGATGGGCGGATTGTGTCACACCGCCCCAGCCGTGGCCGCCGGTTGTCCTGCACCCAGCTTCGCGGCGGCCCGCGCCTTCAAGGTCGGGATCGGACGAAATCCTCGTTCGGTGGCCGCCGGCGATCTCAACAATGACGGCAACCGGGATCTGGCCGTGGCTTCCGAGAGGTTCGACTTTGGGGTGCTCGAGGTCCTCCTGGGTAACGGTGACGGTACGCTTCAGACCGCCGTCAACGTCGCCGGAGTAAGCGGTCCTGTGATGATCACCGACGTGAACGGCGATGCAAAAGCAGACCTGGCTACGCCAAATTCGGTGCTGTTGGGTAATGGGGATGGCACGTTCCAGACGCCACTCAGCCTCGGCACGACCGGAAGCTCGCTTGCCGTGGCCGACTTCAATGCCGATGGGAAACTCGACTTGGTGGTTGCCAATACCTCCACAGGAATCTTGTTTCTCCGCGGGAACGGGAATGGCACATTCGACGCGGCTACCAACTTTGTTGCGGGAGAGAATCCCGTCTTCGTCGCCGCGGGCGACTTCAACGAGGATGGCAAGCCCGACGTAGCCGTGGCCAACCTTGGCGCCGCCGGCAAGGTCTCGGTTCTGATCGGGGGTGGCGATGGAACGTTCCAGACGCCCGTCAGCTACGACACTGGACCGAATCCCGAATCCGTGGGAGTCGGCGACTTCGACAGCGACAGTAACCTCGACCTTGTCGTGACCATCAAGGGAGCCGGCGTTGTGTCGGTGCTTTTGGGCAATGGCAACGGCACGTTCCAGGCCGCCGTCAGCCATGGTTCCGGAAAGGGTTCGTATTCCGTGGTGGTCAGCGATTTGAACCTGGACAACAAGCCCGACCTGGTCCTGGCCAACGACACTACCGACGATTGCGGAGGAACGCCCTGCACACACCACACAAGTGTCGGTGTATTGCTGGGAAATGGCGATGGGACGTTCCAGGCTTCTCGCAACTATCTTGGTGCATGTTGTTACGCTTCCGCGGCGATAAGCGACTTCGATGGCGACGGCAAACCTGATTTGGCGATGGCAAATCAGAATACCATCGCGATGCTTTTGGGTCATGGCGATGGTACTTTTCAGGCGGTCACCACCTACGCCGCCGGGAAGAATCCAACGTTTGTCGCCGTCGGCGATTTCAACGGTGACGGCAACCTTGACCTCGCGGCCGCCAACCAAGGTTCGGCTCCGGATGCGACCGACGGCAGCGTCTCTGTGTTATTGGGAAATGGCAATGGTACCTTCCAGCCTGCGGTAAACCATGCGGCGGGACTACGCGCCGTTTCCGTGGCGACCGGCGACTTCAATGGCGATGCCAAACTCGATCTTGCCGTGGCCACTTTTAACGCCAATAGCGTCGAAGTACTTCTAGGCGACGGGAGTGGCAACTTCGCAGCTCCGGTTGGCTATGGCGCTGGATCGTTTCCCGCCTCTTCAGTGGTTGGCGACTTCAACGGTGATGGCAAGCCTGACCTGGCGGTCGCGAACTATTCTTCTGGCAATGTCTCGGTGCTGTCGGGAAATGGCGACGGCACTTTTCAGGCGGCCGTCAATTACGCGGCGGGAACGAACCCTCTGTTCCTGGCGGCAGGCGACTTCAACGGCGATGGCAAGCCCGATCTGGTTGCGGGCAATCGCTCCAACGTAATGGTTTTGTTGGGCAACAGCGACGGCAGCTTCCAGGCCGCCGTCAGCTACGGCGATGGAACGTTTCCTAATTCCGTAGCGGTGAGCGACTTCAACGGCGACGCCAGGCTCGATTTGGTGGTGGGCAGTCAGCGCAACCCGACGATTTCGATTCTGTCAGGCAATGGCGACGGCACCTTCCAAACCGCCGTCAGCCACGACGCAGGAGACGCTTACTGTCTCGTAGCACCTGGCGACTTTAATAGGGATGGTAAACCCGATTTAGCCGTGGGACACGTAGGTCCCGACACGATCTCTCTGCTCCTAGGCAATGGCGATGGCACGTTTCAAGCGCCCGTAAACTACGCAGGTGGGGGAGTTCCTGCGGACATAACGGTAGCTGACTTCAACGCGGACGGTAGTCCCGATCTGGCTGCGGTCACTTACAACGATGTCTTCTCAATAATGTTGAACACCTGCACCTCCGCTGGTGCCGACCTCGCTATCGCACGAAGCGAGACCGGCGTCAGCATCTCCTGGCCGTTCCCGTCGGCGGGCTTCGTTCTCGAATCCACGACCAACCTGAGCCTGACCAATTGGCAAGCCTCCTCGGAAACGCCGGCAACGAACAACGCTCGCCTCGAAGTCACCGTGTCGCTCGATCAGCAAAGCCGCTACTTCCGTTTGCGCGGCCCATGACCGACTGCTAAAACGAACTAAGCGCAGGCTCACGCAAAGTCTGCCAAGGTCGCAAAGGATGCGAAACATCCGCCCACGGAAAAACGGGCGCGTCTCAAAATTTTGCCGGCGCCCGAACATTTGGCCGCTTCCTTCCCCCTCACCCCGACCCTCTCCCTCGGGGAGAGGGAGAAGCTCTCGATCGCCTCGCCTAACCTCTCCTCACGTCGGCTGCTACTGCTCTTGAACAGACTCTGGTTTGACTGAGCGCCGCTGGACAACGGCGTGTGCCAGTCGCCCCAATACGTCCACGGTCGTCTCCCAACCGATGCAGGCGTCGGTCACACTCTGGCCATAGCACAACCCTTCTCGCCCATTGACGATGTCCTGGCGGCCTTCGACCAAATGGCTTTCCAACATAACGCCGCAAATGGCGCGAGAGCCGCTGGATATCTGGCTGGCAATCTCTGCGGCCACGACGGTTTGTCGGCGATGATCCTTGCCACTGTTGGCGTGACTGCAGTCCACCATCAGCCGCTGCGGCAGACCGGCCTGGGTCAGCATACTCACCGCGGCCTGAACACTCGCCGCGTCATAGTTCGGTTGGTCCCCTGCCCCGCGCAGGACCAAATGGCCATGCGGATTGCCGGTCGTCGTGATCACGATGGCCCGTCCATCCATCGCGATCGAAGGGAACTTGTGCGGCTGCGCGGCGGAAAGGATGGCGTCCACGGCGACCTGCGCCTGACCGTTCGTCGGATTCTTGAAACCCACCGGCGCCGACAGCGCTGACGCCATCTGGCGATGCAACGGGCTTTCCACGGTTCGCGCTCCGATGGCTCCCCACGTCAGCAATTCGGCGTAATACTGCGGCGTCACGAGATCGAGAATCTCTGATGCCGCCGGCACGCCGAACCGCGCGCATTCCAGCAGAATTTGGCGCGCGTGGCGCAGGCCTTCCCTAATGTTCCCGCGTCCGTTGAGGTCGGGATCATAGATCAATCCTTTCCAGCCCATCCGCGTGCGAGGTTTCTCGAAGTAAACACGCATGACGGGAAACAGTGCTTTTGCCACTCGCGGCGCAAAGTCGCGCAAACGCCGGGCGTACTCCCGGGCCGATTCCGGGTCGTGAATCGAGCATGGCCCCACGACCACCAGCAACCGGTCGTCTTTGCCGAGCAGGATGTCCCGGACAACCGACCGCGCCTGGGCGATGAACGCCGCTTCGGTTTCGGCCACGGCCAGTTCTTCGTGCAACTCGCGTGGCGGCGGCAGCGGCTCTTCAACGGCGACATGCAAATCGGAGATTTTTGTTGGCACAGTTGTGCTGTTCCACGCAGAGCGTAACGCAGTCCGGGCAACGTGGGAAATCAATTGGAGCGGCGGTGGTGCCCAGTCTGGTAGGGCGAGGCTACCGACGAGGCGGCTCGCGAGGACTCTCGCCCCAGCGAACGTTGCAAAAGGGCGTCTCAGGCAAAGGAATGGGGGCAAGGGAATAATTCATTGGAATGTTCAAAACCCGTCCGTGCCGCAAAGATTCCGTTGCCCCCATTCCCCTGCCATCTGTGCCCGACGGGTGCGG
>DATEKZ010000036.1:0-2019 GCA_035277185.1 Verrucomicrobiia bacterium | reverse complement strand
TTGTCCATCAAATCGAGCGGCAGGTGCACCAGTTCGTTGAGCACGCCGTTGAGCCGGACGCGAACGACCAACGTGCTTTCCCAGGGTTCGATGTGGATGTCGCTGGCGCCGGCCTTGATGGCGTCGATCACCAGGTAATTCACAAGCGCGCCGATCTCGATTCCCTTCTGGTCTGAAACCGACTGCAGGTAGCGGGTGGTTTGGTTCACAAAGAGACCTCGGTCTGCGTCCACAGATGGACGGAACGACTTTAGACCGCCCGTCGAAGCGTTGTCAGCAAGAAACTCCCGGATTCTACCCGGGGGGATCGCCACAACCGATTGCAGACATGAAAGTTGGGACTGTCCGGGTGGCGGCGTCACCACCGGCCGGGAACGACTTCAATGGGCTTTTCCCCGGGAATTCGGGGCAGAAATTGATTTCACGGTTGACCCGCAAAAGTGAATTCCCTACAAGACCCCCAATCAGCTCACCGAAAACCAAAAGGTCATCCCAACTCTTATGCCTGAACGACTGCGTTGCGCCGTGATTGGGACGGGAGGTTTCGGCCTCGATCATCTGAACAGCCTTCTTCATTGTCCTCGGGCAGCTGCCGTTGCGCTCGCTGAAATCAATCCGGACCGGCTCAAAGAAGCGGCCGATCGTTACAAAATCGCCCGCAGTTACGCGGACTATCACGACCTGCTCGACCAGCCCGACATCGACGCGGTCACGGTGGCGGTCCCGAACCATCTCCACGCTCGTGTGGCCATCGACGCGTTGCAGGCGCGCAAACACGTGCTGCTCGAAAAACCGATGGCAATGAATGCGAAGGAGGCGGTGAAGATCATCGAGACGGCGAAGAAGATGAAACGGACGGTGATGGTGGCGCAGAACCTCCGGTTCAACCGCCACACCCAGGTGGCCAGAACGATCATCGAGCGCGGTGATCTGGGTGAAGTCTATCATGCCCGATGTTTCTGGCTTCGCCGCAACAGCATTCCCCGCATCGGTTCGTGGTACACAAAAAAACAAATGTCGGGCGGCGGTTGCCTGATGGACCTTGGCGTTCACATGCTGGACGCCTGTTTGCACCTGATCGGCGAATTTGACGTGAAATCGGTGTCCGCGCAAACGTTTGCCAAGTTCGGTCCGCGCGGGCTGGGCGAGATGGACTGGGGCAAAGGCGAAGTGGATCCAAAGAAACCGTTCGATGTGGACGATTACGGCGTGGCGCTGCTTCGGCTCAAGAGCGGGCGGACGATTGCGCTGGAGGCGAGCTGGACCGGGCATCACGCGGCCGATGCGCGTGAATACGGCGTCGATCTGCTGGGCACCACCGCCGGGCTCTCGTTGTTTCCCGCACGGCTGTTTCGTCCCGGACCGAACGGATTTGAAACGATCAATCTCTCGCTGCCCATTTCGCCGCATAGCGAGGATCGCATCCATCACTTCGTCAGTTGCGCGCTCGAAGGCAAGAAACCGCTGGTCGCTCCGGAACAATCCTTGAAGGTCCAGGAAGTCCTGGACGCCATCTATGCTTCCGCCGCGACGGGCAAGGAAGTACGGGTCGGATAGCACGTCGGACGTTTTGGAGCGCGGGCCTTTCACGGTTTCACAACGTGCTTTTCCCTACCCCGCCTTTTTTGCTACCGTCCCGTTGCCGATGAATTCAAGCGTGCTGATCGAAGGCCTGATGATGTATGCGGGTCTGGTAGGGTTGCTGAGTTTCCACGAATTTGGCCACGCCTGGATGGCGTGGAAGTGCGGCGACGATACCGCCCGGAGGCAGGGACGGCTCTCGCTGAATCCGCTGGTCCACATCGATGTCATCGGAACGGTCGTCATGCCGTTAGCGATGATTTTTCTATCGGCTGGAGGGTCCGAGCTTGGGCGTTTTCTGGTTGGTTGGGCGAAGCCGGTTCCGGTGAACATTGATAATCTCCGCAACCGCCGCCTTGACGACATTCTGGTTTCGATGGCCGGCCCGTGGATGAACCTGTTCCTGGCGATTGCGTTGATGGCGCTGGCGCGAGCGGG
>DATEKZ010000035.1:0-4878 GCA_035277185.1 Verrucomicrobiia bacterium | reverse complement strand
CCCATCGAATTCGTCCACGAGAGCAAGAACTGCCTGGTCAACCATCGCGAAGTGGGCGTCCACACCAAATCATTCGCGGCGGCTCTGCGCGGCGCCTTGCGGGAAGATCCGGATGTCATCCTCGTCGGCGAAATGCGCGACCTGGAGACGATCGAGCTGGCGCTCACGGCCGCGAGCACCGGCCACCTGGTTTTCGGCACCCTCCACACCCAGAGTGCAGCCAAGACCGTGGACCGCATGATCGACGTCTTCCCAGCCGAGCAACAGAACAAGATTCGCGCGACGCTGTCCGAATCGCTCAAAGGCGTCGTCGCCCAGAATCTTTTCAAGCGCATTGACAAGAAGGGCCGGGTCGCCGCGATGGAGATTCTGGTGTTCACGACGGCCATCGCCAACCTCGTCCGCGAAGGCAAGACGCACCAGATTCCTGGCATGATCCAGGTGGGCAAGAAGTTGGGCAACCAGCCGCTGGACGATGCGATCATGGAACACCTGCGGATGAAGCGCATCTCGCCCGAGGAAGCGTACGACAAGTGCCTGGACAAAAAGAAATTCCGGCAATTCCTTTCCACACCGCCGGACGACGACGATACCTGATCGAAAGGATTGACAGCCTATGCGGCGACACGAATTGGATTACATACTCGGGCGGATGCTCGACTACCATCAGGAGGTGTCGGACCTGAATTTCACGGTGGACAAACCGCTCCAGGTCGAGTCCTTCGGACAACTGGTCCCCATCGAGATTGATCCGTCCATCGAGAAACTGACCCCGTTTCAGACGGAAATGATCGCGTTGAACCTGATCGGCGGAAACCGCCGACTCACCGAGGAACTGCTCCGCACCGGTTCGTGCGACAGTTCCTACTCGTTGAGCGGGAAGGCGCGCTTCCGCGTGAACATCTTCTCTCAGCGCGGCTACTTCTCCATCGTCCTGCGCAAACTGAACACGCAAATCCCGACCCTGGACGACCTCTATATGCCGGAGATCTTCCAGCAGGTGGCCAAGGAGAAAACCGGACTCGTGCTCGTCACCGGCGCCACCGGTTCCGGCAAGACGACCACGCTGGCCGCGTTGCTGAACGAAATCAACGAGTCCAAATCGGTTCACGTCATCACGCTCGAAGACCCGGTCGAGTTCGTTCACTCCCAGAAGAAGGCCACGTTCAATCAGCGCGAGTTGGGCAGCGATTTCAACACCTTTGCCGGCGGCCTGCGCGCCGCGCTCCGCCAGGCGCCCAAAATTATCCTCGTCGGTGAAATGCGCGACCGCGAGACCGTGGAGATCGGTCTGACCGCCGCCGAAACCGGCCATTTGGTCATGGCGACATTGCACACGATCGACGCCGGCCAGACGATCAACCGTATCGTCGGCATGTTCGAGACGGAGGAACAGGAACAGGTTCGCGTCCGGCTGTCGGACACCCTGCGCTGGGTCGTCAGCCAGCGGCTGGCGCCGAAGATGGGCGGCGGGCGCACGGCCCTGCTGGAAATCATGGGATCCAACCTGCGCACCAAGGAAAGCGTCCAACTCGGCGAGAGCGAAGGCAAGACGTTTTACGAAATCATCGAGGCGAGCTACACCTTTGGCTGGCGCACGTTCGATAACGCGGCGTTGGAGGCATTCGAGCAGGGATTGATCAGCGAGGAAACCGCGCTCCTTTATTGCACCAAGCGTGGCTCCGTCACGCGCGGCATCGATAATATCAAGAAGAAGCGCGGCGAATCGACGACGGACGTTTCGAGCCTGCGGATGAAGAGCGCCGACGCGGGACGGAAAGCCGGCGCGCCTCCGATCCCATCGACCCTCAAACTGAAATAAGCCATGTCCAACGAATTCGAATTCATCGGACCGAACGACAAACCCGCGTTGCTGGCGCTCAGCACGCCGGAGTGGCTGGACGCCGCCAAGAACGTCCTCACCGAGATCGGCTACAAAGTTCATGCCGCGAGCAATCACGACGACTTCATCAATCGTTTCGGACGTCTTCAGTATGAGGTGGTGGTTCTGGAAGAGCTGTTCGCCTCCAACATGCCGCAGGAGAACGTGACCCTGCAGTACATCCAGGCGATGCCGATGGCGCAACGCCGCCAGTCGGCGTTCGTCCTCCTCGGCAGCGGATTCGCGACGCTTAACGCCATGCAGGCCTTCCAATACAGCGTCCACGCCGTGGTCAATCGCGAAGAATTGGCCCTGCTCGGCGCCAATATCCTGGGTCCCATCGTCCAACGGGTCGTGTCGGACAACGATCTTTTCCTGAACGTGTTTCGCGATGCCGGGCTGCGCATCGCCCAGGGCAAACTCTGACGCCCATTTTGCGACACCGGTCGTGCGGCGGGGATGAACTACGGCGACACTTTGGAAGTCCTCAGCGAGTCCGCAATCCGCCCGCGAGACTCCCGGTTGGCCATGCCCCGACTTGACCAGGCGCTCGTCGAACGCGGCCTTTGCGAAAGTCGCGAGAAGGCCAGACGCGCGGTCATGGCCGGCCAGGTGAAGGTGAACCAGCAGCGCGCCAGCAAGCCCGGTGACCGGGTCAATGCCTCGGACGAACTCGCTCTGGAGACGCCGGAAAAGTACGTCAGCCGGGGCGGCGCCAAGCTGGAATACGCCCTCGATCACTTTCGGTTGTCCGTGGAAGGAAGTGTGGCCCTGGACCTCGGCGCTTCCACCGGCGGTTTCACGGACTGCCTCCTGCAGAGGGGCGCCGCTAGAGTTTACGCGGTTGATGTTGGCCACGGCCAACTGGCCTGGAAACTCCGGCACGACGCCCGGGTCGTTGTGATGGAACGGACCAATGCCCGGGATCTGACGCCGGCTCGCTTTTCCAAAGATTTTGTGCCTGTCGATCTGGTCACCATCGATTGCTCCTTTATCTCGCTGAAAAAGATTCTTCCCGCCGCGGCCGGACTGCTGCGGGAGGGCGGCTGGATGGTTGTCCTGGTGAAACCACAGTTTGAGGCAGGCAAAGCCGAGGCGGATCGGGGGGCCGGGGTCATCCGCGATCCCCGGATTCATGAACGCGTGATTTGCGAACTCGAGGAATTTGTCGGTGCGGCTTCGGAGTTGTGCTGGCGCGGCGTGACTGAATCGCCGCTCCAGGGTCCCGCCGGCAACAAGGAATTTCTGGCATTGATTGAAAGAACTGGCCGACAGAGTTAGGCGCGTTGGATTGATAGCCAACCCGGATAAGCCCGACTGCCGCGAGGCCGTCCAAAGGGCTGCGACGCTGATTGCCGCTGCCGGACGTGCCGTCCTGAGCGACAAGGCGACGGCGGATCTGGCGGGTCTCAGGTCCTTTGAAGGACAGGACGCAAACCGGCTGACCGGCCAGGTTGACCTGCTCCTGGTGTTCGGCGGGGATGGAACCATGCTCCGTGTGGCGCGCGACGTGGCCGGTTCCGACACGCCGATCCTTGGCGTCAACATCGGCGGCCTTGGATTCCTGACCGCCGCGTCGTCGCAACAACTTGCGGCGGCGCTGGAGGATGTCTGGAGTGGAAGGTTCAGCGTGGAATCCCGCTGGCTGATTGAGGCCACGGGGCAGAGCCACGGCAGGACCTTCAGCCAGATGGCCCTCAACGACTTTGTGATCAGCCGTGGCACCGTCCCGCGCCTGATTGAACTGGAAGTCGGTGTGGACGACGAAATCCTGACCAGCTATCGCTGCGATGGATTGATCGTCGGTTCCCCCACCGGCTCGACGGCCTATTCGCTGGCGGCGGGCGGCCCGGTGGTCTGTCCCAATGCGGAGGTGTTCGCTCTCACGCCGATCTGTCCTCACACGCTTTCCAACCGGTCGGTCATCGTGAGTTTCAGCTCGACCATTCGGGTGAAGGTATTGAGTCAGCGAATTGAAACTGTACTCTCTGCCGACGGGCAGGTGCAGTTGCAATTGAGCGGCGGTGACCAGGTCAACGTGCGCCGGAGTCCGAACAGCGTGCGGTTGGTCCGTCTGGTCGCGAGTTCATTCTTCGCAACCCTCCGGCAGAAGCTGCACTGGAGCGGTTCGGCCGTGACGAACGTCGGAAGTCGGGATTCCTGAGATCGAGCCATCCGTCAAACCCCGAAATCAAACGATCCCAATGGTCCGCTTAAAAGACATTGCTGAGAAGGCCGGCGTTTCCGTGATGACGGTCTCAAAGGTGATGCGGGATGCGCCCGATATTTCCACAGCCACCAAGGCGCGCGTCCGCGCGCTTGCCCAGCAAATGGGCTACGTTCCGGATTCGCAGGCCCAGGGTCTCCGCACGCGCACGACCAAACTGTTCGGCCTCCTCATCTCGACAATGACCAACCCCATCTTCGCCCGGGTGGTGATGGCCATTGAAGAACGCGCCCACGAACTCGGCTACGAAGTGATCCTCAGCCATACGCTGAACCTCCCGGAACGCGAGGACACCGCCATCCGCCGGCTCATCTCCCGGCGCGTGGACGGCCTGTTCGTTTCGCCGGTTTACCGGATGGGGCCGAGCGCGTCGATCTACCAGGAATTGCAGCGGTGCGCCATTCCCACCGTGGTGCTCGGACATCTGGCGCCGTTCTGCAGCCAGTTCGTGAATATCGAAACGGACGACATTCAGGCCAGTTTTGTGGCGACGCAACACCTGCTCGAACTCGGACACAAGCGCGTCGCGTTCCTGGCCGGTCCTCAGGTGGCGCCCTGGGCGCAGGAACGCTTCGAGGGCTATCGCCACGCTCTGCGCGAGGCCAACATCGAGGTGGACGACCGGCTCGTGTTCAATGCCGGCGGCACGATCGAGGAAGGCGAAAAAGCCGCGTTGCAGATGCTCGATGAAGCGGCCGACGCCACGGCGGTTCTCGGCGTGAACGACCTGGTCGCCATCGGCGCCGCCACCATCTTTTTGAATCAAGGC
>DATEKZ010000034.1:0-9227 GCA_035277185.1 Verrucomicrobiia bacterium | reverse complement strand
TGTCCCGGTTGCCAGACGGGCGGGCGACTGCTCGCGGACCGGTCGCTCTCGCTGCTGCTCAAGAAGGATTGGCCGAAGACGTTGGAGGAATTGGAAGAGAGGCGAACTGAGGGGAGGTCACAAGCATGATTGAATTGACCTTTCATTCTGGAGCGCGCCTTCCAGGCCGCAGCGCGTTCGCAGCAAGGGCCTGTCTGGAAAAATTCGTGGGGTTCCGAAGGCGTGAAGCTGCTGCGCCCAGGATGGGCGCGCTCCGTCGTCTGCGGTTTCGACTGAATAGAGACATGGCCAGATCGCGGCACGCCGGAATGCCAGTCCTTCCGTTGCGCGCTCGACGCCGCGCGTGAAAGCAGGTATCAGGTCTCTCGTGAGCAGATTGAAGGGCAAAGTCCTCGTCGTCATCGGCGGCACGACGGGGATTGGGTTTTCCGCGGCGCGCGCGTTTGTGGCGGCGGACGCGCGAGTCGTCGTGGTGGGACGCGACCCAAACAATGTGAAGCTGGCTCAGAAGTCATTGGGCGCCGCCGCCAAAGCCATCGCCGGTGACGCGACCCATCCAAAAACCGCGGAGAAGGCGATTCAAGCCGGGTTGAAGGCGTTCGGCGGTTTTCATGGGTTGTATCACGTTGCGGGTGGCAGCGGCCGCAAGAAGGGCGACGGGCCATTGCACGAACTCACGGATGAAGGCTGGGAATACACGCTGAATCTGAACCTGACCTCGATGTTCCATTCCAACCGCGCCGCGGTGCGCCAATTCCTCAAGCAGGGCGGGGGCGGGACGGTGCTGAACATGGGGTCGGTGCTCGGCTGGTCGCCGTCGCCGAAGTATTTTGCGACGCACGCTTACGCGACGACCAAAGCGGCGATCGTGGGCCTGACGAAATCCGCGGCGGCATATTACGCGAAGGACAACATCCGTTTCAACGTTTTGGCGCCGGCGCTGGTGGCCACGCCGATGTCGGAACGCGCGCGGCATGACGATGAAATCATGCGGTTCATCAAAACGAAACAGCCGCTCGATGGCGGTCGGATCGGCCAGCCTGACGATCTGGATTCAGCGGTGGTCTATTTTATGTCGGACGATTCGAGCTTTGTCACCGGCCAGGTACTTGCGGTGGATGGCGGGTGGAGTGTGTCAGAAGGACAGTATTAATGACGAATGACGAATGATGAACGACGAATCACGGTCGCGTCGTCACTTTGAAGCATGAAGCCTGAAACTTTTGCCATCGGCATTGACCTGGGGGGTTCGAGCGTGAAGGCGGTCGCCGTCACGCCGGAGGGCAAGGCGTTGGCACGTTGCAATGAGCCGTTCGATTCCGAACGGCCAATGCAGTTTGCGGAGACGGTCCGCTTGTTGGCGAAGCAGATTGAAGCCGGGCAGGGATGTTCACCCGGCTGGGTCGGGGTGTCCGCGCCCGGTTTGGCAGCCCGCGATGGGCGCTCGATCGCGTTCATGCCCGGGCGTCTTTCGGGACTCGTGGGTCTGGTCTGGGCCGATTACCTGGGAACAGCGTACGCCGTTCCGGTGTTGAACGATGCGCACGCGGCGCTGCTGGGCGAGGTGTGGCTGGGCGCAGCAAGGGGCTGCCAAAATGCGATCATCATCACCCTCGGCACCGGTGTGGGCGGGGCGGCGATGGTGGATGGCCGCCTGTTGCGCGGCCATACGGGAAAAGCGGGGCATCTGGGCCACGCCACGGTGAACGTTGACGGGACGCCCGACATTTGTAACATGCCGGGCAGCCTTGAAGTGGCCATGGGCAATTGCACGATTCGTGAACGGACCCAGGGACGGTTCAGCGCGACGCACGATCTGATTGCGGCGCACCTTGCGGGCGACGCCGACGCATCACGCGTCTGGTTGAGGTCGGTGCGGGAATTGGCGTGCGCGATTTCGTCGTTCACAAACGTTTTGGACCCGGAGGTGGCCGTCATTGGAGGCGGAATTGCGCGGGCGGGAAGGGCGCTGTTTGAGCCGCTGGAAAAGTTTGTCCGCGAGATGGAGTGGCGGACCGGAACGGACGGCGTGCGGATTGTTCCGGCGCAGTTGGGTGAGTACGCGGGGGCATTTGGGGCCGCCTGGAACGCGACGGCGTGTGAGGGGCCGGATGGCGTTGCCGCCGCCGCCGGCCGCCTTTGAATACATTTCGGATGTCCCTGTCCAACTGAACGGCACGTTTTATGAAAAGCATTCTGAAATGGTCGGTGGTCGCGATGCTGGTGCTGGGAGATCACGCTTCGGTCCGGGCGGAGCTGGAGACGAACTCGCTGCCGAAAGTGGACGATCTTCTCAAGCGCGTGTTGGAGCGCGCGCAGGAGGAAGTCAGGAACGATCGGGAGTTCAAAGCGCGTTACGCATTCACGCGGACCAAGGTGCGGGAATACCGCAACAGTCAGGGCAAACTCAAGAGTCGACAGGAAAAGCGCATCGAAAGCAATCCACCGCCCCAGGTGCTCCCGGTTGCGTACGAACCGTCTCCCGCCGATGCGAATGAAGACTCGATCACTGCCGGCAAGGAATTGCGCCAGGATCCCAACGGTGACGTGAAGGGACAGCCATTCAAGAAGAGCGATTTTCCCGTCACGGACGAGTTGTTGAAGCGATTTCGATTCGAGCTGGCCGGACGCGAGACGATCGATGGGCGGGCGGCTCTGGTCGTGGACTTCAAGCCGGCGTCGAAGAATCTCCCGGTTCGCAATTTCAAGGACAGGTTCATCAACAAGGCGGCGGGGCGGGTCTGGGTGGATGAAGGCGATGCCGCCCTGGTCAAAGCGGACGTCCATCTGACTGAATCGGTCAGCGTCGTCGGCGGGCTGGTGGGCGCGGTCCACAAATGCCGCTACGCGTTCCAGCGCGGGCGAACGCCGGAGGGGCTGTGGTTCACGTCCCAGATCGACTGGCGTGTCGAAGGCCGTCAGGTGTTCACGACCAAGTCCATCGACGGCCACGAAAGGCGCACGAACGTGCGGAACGTGTGGTGAAGGGCGGATTCCCGACAGGTCCGAACATTCTCACCCTTGCCCCTGAACCCCCTCACCCCGTCCCCACTGCCATTGAATTTAAGCATCCGTCTGGGAATCTGCCGCATGAATGCGGCGTTCCTCTGGCTTTCGAGCTGAGGGAATGGCAACACGCCGGCGAATAGGAACGCCGGATTCACGTTCGATCATCAATCGGTTGTAACCTTTCGGCGTCCAAGAGCGAATAAAGGAGTGAAATTCGAGCAATCGCGGTCGAGACCAAAACGAAATAACTGCAACCTGGATGCCCGCAAAGGGCTACTTGAACTAACTATGAAACCATTCACATCCGCACTCGTGCTGGCACTGGCCATTGCCACGACCACATTCGGCGGTCCGCTTCAAAAGGAACAAGTTGGCTCGGACGCCAAATGGTTGCTGCACCTCGACCTTGACAAGTTTCGCGCCAGCAAGGTGGGAACCTATTTTACCCGGCAGGTGCTGGAACAGAAGTTGTCTCAGCCCAAGGCCGACTTGAAGCGCGAGTTCAACTTTGATCTCGACATCAGCAAGATCAGTTCGATCACCGCCTATGGCACCGATTACGGATCCAAACCCGACGCCAACGGCGTCCTGGTGATCAAAACCACGCTGGATGTGGAGAAAGCGCTGGATTCTGCCATCGAAAAACTCTCCGCGAACGCGGGCGAAGGACAGGGCGGAATCAAAAAGACGCAACAAGGCTCGACGGTTCGATACTCGATCAATGACGACGTCTTCGTCACCCTTCACCCGGGCAATCTGGTCGTCGTTGCCAAGTCGCGCGAACCGAATCAAAAAGCATCGGAAGTGCTCGCCGGCAAATCGGCAAACCTGACTTCGGGCAAGGCTTTCTCCGGCTTCCCGGACGTACAGAAGGCCTTCTTCTTTCTCGGCGTTGCCGAGGCGTTCAACGCCGATGTGCCCATCCCGCCGCAGGCCAACGTCCTGAAAATGGCGGATGGCGGACGCCTGGTGCTCGGGGAAAACGCCGACCGGCTTTTTCTGAATGTCGCGTTGAAGGCGAAGAGTTCCGAGGTGGTGACACAGATACAACAGGTCATTCAGGGACTCGTCGCCCTGGCGTCGCTTAGCAAGACCGAAAACAAGGACCTGATGCAGTTGGCCCAGTCCGCCAGGGTCTCGGCCGATGAAAACCTGGTGAGCCTGAATCTGGAATTCCCTGTCGAAAGGGCCATCGAGAAACTCAGCGAGGAGAACAGACACAACGATCGCTCGAACGCCAACTCCGACAAGAAAAAGAAAGACGACTAGAGATTCTCCGATGACCTTCGCGTGTGACGGAGCCATTTCTGGACCCGCAATCGACGAGGAGTTACCCCTACCTCCGGTCGGTTCTGTCGAAGTCGGGAGCGCGAGGGCGTTCCCCGGGGAAGGACGATTGGTGAATGCCATCACCGGCCCGGAGACCGGCTCCGAGCAACTCGCGCAGCGTGCCCGGGAGGGTTGTCGGGATGCGTTTGAGTTGCTGGTATCGCGGCACGAACACCAGATTTTCAACTACCTGCATCAATTGACCCGCAACCGGCATGATGCGGAGGACCTGGCGCAGGAGACATTCATCAAGGCGTATCGTGCCCTTCACCGCTACGATGCCTCGTTCGCGTTTGCGACCTGGCTGTTTACCATTGCGAAACGGACGGCCTACAGTCATTTCCGTTCAGCCAGGCGGGTAGAGGAACATCCACCCGAGGACCCTGTGGACCCGGAAAATCCGGCGACGTTGCTCGAAGGGAAAGAAGAGAGCGATTCATTGTGGGCGTTGGCGCGCCGGCTGAAGCAGAATCAATACGAAGCGCTCTGGTTGCGGTATAACGAGGGGTTTTCCGTCGCCGAGATCGCGCGAATCATGAACACAAACCAGATTCACGTGAAAGTATTGCTGCACCGCGGCCGAACGACCCTGGCGAAGTGGTTGCACGCACGGAACGTTACCTCCACTCGACCGGGCGACGGACGTAAAGGCGCCGAATGGAAAGGAAGACTTTTATGATTGTCTGTTGGTTCTACAAAAAGATCATTGTGCACAATCTTGACGAATTGCCCGCGAGGGCGAGGCTTCACGTCGAAACATGCCCGAATTGTCGCCGTCATTATGAGTCGGAAACGGACATCGCCCGGCGACTGGCGACCGACAAGGCGGAGCGTTTGTCCGCTTCGCCATTTCTTCACGCGCGGATCATGGCGTCACTGAACCGTCCACAAAGGGAGGCCAGCGGCGCCGGAAAGCGCCGCCGACTCGGATGGGCGGTTGCGCTGGGCGTGACGTGCCTGCTGTTGTTTGGAATCTTTGTGAGGTGGCAGCCTTCGCCCGGGTCGCCGGGCGTCCACAATGCAGCCGTGGCGTCGTCCACGCCGCCGGTGCGGCCGTTGATCGTCCAGCTTCCGCCGATTCCGGAAATCAACCAATGGATAGAGAAACTGGACGCACCGCTCGAAACCGAGATGCAGTTAGTGGTGAGCGACGCCAGGACCACGATGAATTCCCTGGTCGAAAGCCTCCTGCCGGACACCGTTCGAACCGTCTTGTTTGAGCCGAGCGAGAATTAGAACCTGGGGGCGCGAGCGCGGCGGCGGGCGCCGTGGGAAAATTTGGACCTGGCTCGAACACCCGGCGCGTCTGTCCCCCTCTCCTCCTCGATCGAGGAGAGGGCGGGGTGAGGAGTCGAATTCCACCAGCACTGTACCGGAGGTATCGAGATCACAAGCCCCTCAACGCGAGCAAGGCACATCCTGCAAGCGCAATCAAAGCACATAGGCGATTCCCACTGCCCCTACGTGTTATGCCGATGATACTGGCCCTCCAAGAGAAGGAACTCACTTCGGCCACGCTGGGACGAATCACGGGATGGTGAGGTTGGGCGAAGCACTCGAGAGCTTCCCCCTCTCCTCGGGGGAGAGGGCCGGGGTGAGGGCGAGCGTCCTATCCGACTGAATCGTTTCCGGCCGAGGGAGTGAGGCGCGGCAGCAAGCCGGATTCTTCGCGCTTTCCTAAGCGCTCGCGTGTCCGCTATCTTCGCAGGACATGACTCCGTGTGAAGATTACCTCAACCAGTGCCGCGAGTTGGTTTCCGTTGTTCAGAAACAACAATCGAACATTCAAAAGGCCGCTGACTGGTTCTCGGAAACCATTCTCACGGGCCGGATGGTGCATTTGTTCGGATCCGGTCACAGCCGAATCCTCGTCGAGGAAATGTGGCCGCGTTACGGATCGTTTCCAGGGTTTAATCCCATCGTCGAACTCTCCCTCAGCTTTCACAACCTCGTCGTCGGTCCGAACGGACAACGCCAGGCGATGTTTCTGGAGAACGTCAGCGGTCTGGCCGAGCGCATCCTGCGCAACTTCGATTTGTCACCGAAAGACTCCGCCCTGGTGGCGTCGTCGAGCGGTTGCAACCGGGTGCCGATTGAAATGGCTGAGGGATTCAGGAAGCGCGGGCTGAAACTCGTTGTCATTATCAGTCGCAAACACTCGGAAGCCAGCCGCAGCCAGCATCCGGAGGGGAAGAAACTTCAGGACTTCGCCGATCTCGTGCTCGACACCGGCGCGCCGGTGGGCGACGCGATGGTAAAGATTGATGGACTTGATTCACCTGTGGCCCCGGGTTCGACGGTCGGCGGTTGTCTGCTGATCAATTCGATCAAGGCGGAAGTGGCCGCGCGGCTGACGCGGGCGGGGCAGCCGCCGAAGGTCTTGACTGCGGGCGCTGTCATCGGCGCTGAAAAGGCGGCGGCGTTGTTTGAATCGGCCTACGACGAGCACGCGCGGCGCCTGGCGAAACTTTATGAAAAGTTGGGACAAAGAGATTAACAGCGCAGCCGGGAAGACGCGAAGATCTGCTTGTTTGCGCTTCGCGACTTTGCGTCTTCGCTGTTCAAAATTCTGATTCGATGAAGGACCAACCCTTGCGTACGACGGTGATCGGCAGCTACCCATTCCCCGGCTGGCTCGAATTTGCCTGCCAGCACCTGGATCAGTTCGGCGAGGCCGACCGCGAGGAATTGATCGAGGATGCCGTGATCGCAGCAATTCACGATCAACTCGAAGCGGGTCTCGACGTGATCACGGATGGCGAGCAGACCCGGCTCGATTTCAATCTGTCGTTCTACGGCTTCATTGAAGGGATTGAACTGGAATCCGCGTCGCCGCGGCGGTTTGGTCCGCCGGCGCACGATCAACGTGGTAAACACAAGGTGGTCGGCGAATTGCGCGCGCCGCACGGCCTGGGAGCCGTCGATGACTTCAAGCGCCTTCAGCGACTGGTCAATTCTCAATTACCAATCGCGTTGAAAGCATCCATTCCAGGTCCTTACACGCTCTCCGGCCGCCTGGTGCCAAACACACAGTATCCCGATCGCTACACGCTGACCGATGCGTTACTGCCGATGGTCCGCGCTGAACTGGAATCGCTGGTGAAGGCCGGTTGCCGCGAGATCACCGTGGACGAGCCATCGATGAGTTGCTACGCGCACCGCGAAGACCCGAAGCGTTTTGTCGAAATTTTCAATCGCACGGTGGAACCTGTCGTGGGGAAGTGCCGTCTCTCAACACATCTTTGCTTTGGCAACTACAAGGGCAGGGCAGTGGGGCTGCGCCGGTACAAACCGATGTTTCCGGCGTTTCTCGACATGAAGGTGGACGAGATTCACGTCGAGATGGCGAGCCGGGAATTTGCCGAGCTGGAGTTGATCGGCGAAATCGCGAAAAGGAAGGACGTGGCCGTGGGCATCATCGACGTGAAGAGTTACTACGTCGAAACGGCGGACGACGTGGCGAATCGTGTTCGCGCCTGTCTGAAGCATGCGCCGGCCGAACGTCTCTCTTTCGCGCCGGACTGCGGCCTGAGCCAGACTGCGCGTTGGGCGGCGCGGCAGAAGTTGAAGAACATGGTGGAGGGCGTCCGGAAGGTGCGGGAAGAGCTAAAGCTGTCGAAGGCATGAGTCTTTTACAGGAGTAGCAGCCGACGTGAGGAGGCTCGCTTCTGAGACGCCTTCGATGGCGTTGCCGCGCACAGGGCTGCCATAGACGCAACAGGAGTAAAGGTTGTCACCCAAGGCCTCCTTCAGCGCAGTCACCGCCTGATCCAGGACCGGCTGGAGTTTGGCGATCATGAGTGCGACCATAGGGCAAAGTGCTCGCCATCGCCAAGCAAAATGGCCATGAATAGAGTTTCACGCGTGCCCGGGGCGTGCTAAATACATCGCGACTTTCGAACAACAAGCGCGTTCCATGATTAAGCCGATTCTCCAGGACGAAGCCTTCCTCGCCGACGTTGTTTCGGCGCGCGAAGATTTCGAACACTTCCACCTCTGGTGGCTTGGCCAGAGCGGCTTCCTGCTGCAATGGCAGGGCAAACACCTGCTGTTCGATCCCTATCTCTCGGATTCGTTGACGAAGAAGTATGCCGCCACGGACAAACCGCACGTGCGGATGACCGAACGCGTCGTTGCGCCGGAGAAGCTCGACTTCATTGATGTCGTCACCTCCAGTCACAATCACACCGACCATCTCGACGCCGAGACGCTCGTGCCGTTGCTGGAGGCGAATCCGAAACTCGAGCTGATCATTCCCGAAGCGAACCGCGAATTTGTGGTGGATCGGCTCAAAACGATGGCCGAGTTGCCGCGCGGTTTGGACGCGGGCCAGTTTACCACGGCGGCCGGATTCAAAGTTCACGCCGTTCCGTCCGCGCACGAGAGCTTCGAAAGGGATGCCAATGGGCGGCACAAGTATCTCGGCTACGTCGTGGAGTTCGAGAGCGGGACGATCTACCACAGCGGGGACACGTTGCTTTACGACGGGATGGTGGATTGGCTGCGGCGCTGGCCGATCGACGTGGCGTTGCTGCCGATCAATGGCCGGGTGCCGGAGCGGCGCGTCGCGGGAAACCTGAACGGTCGTGAAGCGGCGACACTGGCCCGGGACATCGGGGCGCGGCTCGTGATTCCGTGTCACTACGAGATGTTCGAGTTCAACACGGCGACGCCGGATGATTTCGCCGCGACCTGCCGCGAACTCGACCAGCGCCACCGTGTCTTGCGCGCCGGCGAACGATGGAGCAGCGCGGATCTGGCTGGAAAGGTTGAACCCGGGACAAACCGGTAATAAAGCGGTAACAATCGATCCCCAGGGTTGTTGCCATGAACCGTGTAACCTTTCTTCCGATTTGCTTCTGTAAGGGGTGAATCACTGAACTCTCACT